>NZ_JBPQTV010000126.1:0-17141 GCF_051386515.1 Streptomyces sp. URMC 123
GGCGGGGGTCGCCTCGCCGTCCCCGGTGGGGGGCCTACGACCGGCGGCGGGGCTTGCCGCGCTGGGCGGCCTTCGCGGCCTTGCCGCCGCCGGAGCCGCCCGCACCGCCGCGGGGGCTCTTGCCGCCCGCCCGGCCGGCCGTCCTGCCGCCCGCCGCCGGCTTCTGCCGTGCGCCGCCCGTCTCGGGCCGCTTGCCCTTGCGCTTGTCGCTCTCCGACCGCTTGTCCTTCGCCTTGTCCTTCGCCGCCGCGGAGGGGGCCGAGGCGCGGCCCCGGGTGCTGTTGACGGTGCGCCCCCGGACGATCCCGATGAAGTCGTCCACGAGGTCCGTGGTCTCGTCCTCCCGCCAGGACAGCGCGACCCGCGACTGCGGGGTGCCGGTGATCGTCCGGTACGTGAGGTCCTTGCGGTGGTGAAGACGGGCGAGCGACTGCGGGACCACGAGCAGGCCCACCCCCGCCGCCACCAGTTCGACGGCGTCGGCCGTCGTGGCGGGGCGCTCGTACGCGGGCCGCCCCGGCGGCCGCTCCCAGTCGAGCGTGTCGTCGAGGGGGTGCAGCACGATCTCGTCGGCCAGGTCCTCCGGCGACACCTCCTCGACCGCCGCCACGAGGTGGTCCTTCGGGACCACGACCACCGTCGTCTCGGTGTAGAGGGGGATCGCGCTGAGGTCCGTCCGGTCGACCGGCAGCCGCAGGAAACCCGCGTCCGCGCCGCGCCCGCGCAGCACGTCGGCCGCCTCGGCGGCGGACACCGGGACGAGGGTCAGCGGGACATCCGGCACGCGCTGGGCCCAGATCCGCACCCACTTGCTGGGCGTCACTCCCGGGACGTACGCGAGCCGGAACTGGGGGGATGCATCCGAGCCGGTCACCGCGCCAGGCTACCTGCCGCGGTCGGGGGCGGCCCACACGCTGCCCCGGCCCCGGTGGGAGGGGGTGTACGCCGCCGTCGCCGGAAGGGGCGCGCGCCGCCGTGGTCGGAGGGGGCGCACACGCTCGATACCCTTGACAGCATGAAGTCGCACCAGACCGCCCAGACGATGAAGCCCGCCACCGCGGCGAAGAAGCTGGGTGTGTACCTCGAGGCCACCCCCGCCGAGTTCCGGGAGGGTGTCGTCTCGCGGGCCGAGCTGAACGCCCTGCAGACCGACCCGCCCGAGTGGCTGCGGGAGCTGCGGCGCAACGGCCCGCACCCCCGGCCGGTGGTCGCGGCGAAGCTCGGCGTCTCCATCTCGGGTCTCGCGCGCGGCGGGATCACCGAGGCCCTCACCACGGAGCAGATCGAGGCGCTGAAGGCGGAGAGCCCCGAGTGGCTGCGCAAGGAGCGCGCCACTCAGGCCGAGGTCCGCAAGGAAGCGGTGCGCATCAAGGAGAAGCAGGAGAAGCAGGAGAAGGACGCGCAGCGGGACGCGTAGCCGCCCGTGGCGCAGGGGCTCGTGGCCGGCGTCCGGCGGCCGGCGGCGCCTGGACCGGGCCGGCAGCGGGCCGGGCCCCGTCCCTCACCCGCTCTTCGCCGCGAACGGGCCGCCCTCCCCGAACACCAGCTCCGCGAAGCGCTCACCGATCCGCCGGTGACCCGCCGTGTCCGGGTGCAGCCCGTCCGGCAGCGGCAGCTCGGAGTGGTCCGCCTCGCCGTAGAGCGAGCGACCGTCGAGATAGTGCAGATGCGGGTCGTCGGCCGCCCGCCGCTCGGTGATCCGCGCCAGCTCGTCCCGTACGAGGGTGAGCGTCAGCCGCGTGCGGTCCGCCGGGTCGCCCAGGGCCCGCAGCCGCAGCTCCCCGTCCTCCAGGTCCGCGGAGAGCGGGCCCGGCGTGTCCTCCTGGAGGGGGCAGAGGACGGGGGAGACGACCAGCAGCGGCGTGGTCGGGTGCCCCTCGCGAATGGTGTCGAGGAAGCCGTGCACCGCCGGGGCGAAGGCCCGTAGGCGCATCAGGTCGATGTTGACCAGATTGATGCCGATCTTGACGCTGATCAGGTCGGCGGGGGTGTCGCGCAGGGTGCGCGCGGTGAACGGGTCGAGCAGGGCGTTGCCGCCGAGCCCCAGGTTGATCAGCTCCACGCCGCCCAGGGCGGCGGCCAGCGCGGGCCAGATCGCGGTCGGGCTGCCGGCGCTGGAGCCGTGGCTGATCGAACTGCCGTGGTGCAGCCACACCCGGCGGCCGTCCTCCGGCACCTCCTCGACCGGGGCGTCGGTGCGCAGGGCGATCAGCTCGGTGATCTCGTCGTGCGGCAGCCATATCTCGACGGTCTTGTCCTCGGCGGGCAGCCCGGTGAACCGGAGCGTGCCGGGCGGGCCGGGGGTGACGACGGTGGTCCCGGCGGCGATGTCCACGGTGTGGACGTTGCCGGCGGACACGCTCGCCCGGTCGTACGGGCGGCCGTCGACGAGCAGCTCGTACACGCCGTCCGGCTGGGGCGGGGCGCCCGCGTAGACCGTCTTCGTGGGGAGTACGTCCAGCTCGACGGCGGTGGCCCGGGTGCGGAGGGCCAGCCGTACGCCCGACGGCTGGGCGGAGACCAGGGCCAGCTGCGGGTCGGGGCACTGCTCGCGGGCCCAGGCGGGCAGCCGGTGCGGAAGCACGCCGTGCTCGGTGCGCTCCACGTCGAGCGCTCCGCGCAGGAGACGGAGCTCGACGGGGGTGGTCGTCCAGTCGGTCACGTTGGCCTTTCTCCGGGGCGGTGCGAAGGAGCGCGACCGGTGCCACGGGCGCCGGCCGCACCTCCACGGTCCCCCGACGGTATCGGCGGGTGCCACCGCGCCCGCCGACTGCCCCTGCCGGCCTTCGGCGCGGCGGTGCGAGTCGCTCGTTCAGCCCTGCTCCCGCTCCACCGGGAGCCACAGCTCGGCCTCCGCCTCCGACCCGTCGGGTGACAGACGGGTGCGCAGGATCTCCGGGCCGGGGCGGCCGCGGTACGGGTTGGACGGGAACCACTCCGTGAACACGTCCCGCCACAGGTGCTGGATGGCCTGTGGCGCGGGCCCCGAGGTGGTGAAGACCGCCCAGGTGCCGGCCGGGACGGGCAGGGCGGCCATGCCCTCCGGGGCCGGCGCGGACGTGATCACCCCGTGGTAGTAGTCGAGTTCGGTGCCTTCGGCGCGGCTCGGGTCGAGGTCGTCGCAGACCGCGACGGTGCCGCGCGGCTCCTGGTCCGACAGCTTCTCCAGGCGCTCCCGCGTCCCCGGGTCGATCCCGCGGACGAAGTCGATGATCGCCTGGTTCGGCCCCGTGTGCACCAGGGGGACCCGGGCCTTGAGGCCGACGACGGTGAAGCCGGGCCTGTCCACGACGCGATAGCGCATGCTGCCGCTGCCCTCGACGGTGAGGCGGAAGGCCAGCCGGGGCTGGGAGACGAGCGCGGCGCCGGTGCGGCGGGCCTCGCCCGGTCCGACGCCGTGCAGGGCGCGGAAGGCCCGCGCGAACGCCTCGCCCGATCCGTAGCCGTACCGCACCGCGATCTCCAGGAGCGTGCGCCGCCCCGCGAGCACCTCGGCGCCGGCCACGGTGAGCCGCCGGCGCCGGATGTACTGGGACAGGGGCATGCCCGCGAGCGTGGAGAACATCCGGCGCAGGTGGTACTCCGAGGTGACGGCGGTCCGCGCCAGCCGCGCCACGTCGATGGGCCCGTCGAGGTGTCGCTCGATCTGCTCCATGACCTGATTGAGCCGCTCCAGCACGTCCCGGTCTCCTTGTCTCTCGCACGCGTGCGCGAGCGGGCTGCGTACGATTCCCCGATGGCGACCATCAGTTACCTCCGGCAGGGGCCGCGCGTGGCCTTGCGCCGCGTCCGCCGACAGGACCACGCCGAGCTCACGGCGCTGGCCCAGGAGAGCGCCGAAATGCATCGCCGCTGGCTGGGCGCCCGCGAGAACACGGTGGAAGCGTTCGAGAGCCACCTTGAGCGGTGCGCGCGGCCCACCCATGAGGGCTTGGTGATCTGCCTGCGCGACACCGGCGCGATCGTGGGCAGCGTCAACATCAACAATATCGTCAGGGGCGCCCTCCAGAGCGGAACCCTGGGCTACGCCTCCTACGCCTCCACGGCCGGCCACGGCTATATGACCGAAGGGCTGCGGCTCGTGATCGAGCTGGCCTTCGACCAGCTCGAACTTCACCGGCTGGAGGCGAACATCCAGCCCGACAACCTCCCTTCACTGAACCTCGTCAAGCGCCTGGGCTTCCGGCGCGAGGGCTACTCGACCGCGTTCCAGCACATCAACGGCGCGTGGAGGGACCACGAGCGCTGGGCCATCACGGCCGAGATGACCCGGCCGGCGGGAGTCGCCGACTGAGGCGCCCCGACCGGGCGCCGGGTCGGTGCCGGTGCCGGCTCAGATCGGGAGGCTCTCGTCCTCGGCAGGCTCGTCCTGGGCCATCAGGCCGGCGACCCACAACGGCATCAGCCAGTGCGCCACGAGGACGGTGATGACCACGGGGGCGGCGTAGGCGCGAGGCGCGTCGCCGTCGGCAGCGCCCACGATCAGCAGAGTGGCCGCGGTGCCGGCCAGGAGCAGGGTCATCGTCCGGTGGGCCCGGGCCAGGACGCGCCTGCGCTCGCCCTGCTGGCGCTCGTCCAGGGCGCGTTCGCGCAGTTCCAGCAGGCCTCGGGTGGCTCCGTTGATGGCCCCGGTGGCGATCACCCAGGGCAGCAGTAGCACCACCATCACGACGGCGGCCCGGACCGGCGCGCCGTCGGCCAGGTAGAGGTGGGCCAGCAGAGCATCGATGGCGGCGGTCAGCGCGATGTGCGCGATGACGACCAGCCGGCGACGCGCAGCCGTGGCGTGCAGCGGCCGGGTCCGGGGGCCGGTGGGCCGCCGGGCCGGGGCCTACGCCCGCGTGTCCTCGGCCGCGTCGTGGCACGCGTCGATCAGGGCCCGCAGCGCGGCCCGGGGCGGCTCGGCGCGTACCGCGAGGCGCGCAGCTGCCGGATGTCACCCGGGGCCACCGGGTGGTCACCGTCGACTGGCGGGGCTGCGGCCGGTCGGACCACCCCGCCCGGGGCAACACCACCGCCGGGGTGGTCGACGACCTCGTGGCGCTGATCGGCGCGCTGCGGCTCGACCGGCCCGTGGTCGTCGGGTCCTCGATCGGCGGGACCTTCGCCACGGAACTGGGGCTGCGGCGCCCCGAGCTGATCGCGGGCGTGGTTCCGGTGGGCGCGCCGGGGTACTGGCCGGCGACGCGGCCCGGGGCTCAGGCGCGGCTCGTGGCCGATCTGCGCCGCGACCGGGCCGGTACGGTCGCCGGCTGGGTGCCGGGCTGGTACGCGCCGGGCACCGCGCCCGCGCTCGTCGACTGGACGGTCCGCCAGATCCTGGACTCCGGCGTCCACATCGACGCGCACCAGATCGCCGCCGACGGCTACGACCCGCGCCCGGCACTGCCCGCGCTGCGGGTGCCGGCCCACTACATCCACGGCGAGCTGGACGTCGCGATCCCCCTGGAGGTGGCCCGGACCTGTGCCGCGCTGACGCCGGGTGCCACGGTCGGCGTGATCGCCGGCGCCGGCCACATGCCGCACCAGGAGCGCCCCGCCGAGTTCAACGCCGCGCTGCGCGCCGCGCTCACCCGGCTGACGCCGGCGGGCCGCTGACCCCGGCGGACGGCCAGAGAGTGTCGGGAAAGACGGCGTCGTCGGCGTCGGTGTCGGGCATGAGGGTGGTGAGCATCCGCTGGGCGGTCCTCGCGTTGTCGGCGGCGCGGGGAAGCATGACGTTCTCGTAGGCGTCGAGGGCCG
The DNA here is from genome assembly GCF_051386515.1 of Streptomyces sp. URMC 123. Taxonomy (NCBI): domain Bacteria; kingdom Bacillati; phylum Actinomycetota; class Actinomycetes; order Kitasatosporales; family Streptomycetaceae; genus Streptomyces; species Streptomyces sp. URMC 123. The sequence goes on from NZ_JBPQTV010000126.1 coordinate 5,743, forward strand.
CGTCGATGGTGGAGTGGTCGATGACGGCTCGGGCGAGCTCCGCGCCGTCGAGCAGGGCGAGGTTGGCCCCGACGCCGACGGGCGGCATCAGGTGGGCGGCGTCCCCCAGCAGGGTGATGCCGGGCACCCGTCGCCAGGAGTGGGGCACGGGAAGGACGAACATCGGCCGGTTGACGAAACCGCCGTCGTTCTCGCGCAGGATGGCCAGCAGGCTCTCGTGCCAGCCCCCGTACTGGTCGAGCAGACGGGCGCGTACGGCTTCGGTGTCCGCGAGATCGAGGCCGGCGTGCCAGTCCTGGGGGCCGCGGAAGGTGATGTAGGCGCGGACGTGCCCGTCGCTGTTGCGCTGGAGCACCAGGCTGCGGCGGCCCGCCTTGGCCGCCATGGTGCCGCGGCCGACCAGGCGGGCGATGCCGGGGTGGCGGCGATCGACGTCGTCGAAGCGGGCTTCCACCATCGTGACGCCGGCGTAGCGGGGCCGGGCGTCGGAGAGCGCGGGGCGCACCCGGGACCAGGCGCCGTCGGCGCCGATGACCAGGTCGAAGTCCTCGCTGGTGCGGTCGTCGTCGTGGTGGTGCGGGCGGGCGGCGCCGCCGGGCAGCGGGGTGACGGCCCGTACGGGGTGCCCCCAGCGCACCGTGCCGGGGGCGAGGGACTCCAGCAGGAGAGCGCGCAGCTGACCGCGGTCGATCTCGGGCCTGCTCAGATCGCCCTCCGCGGCCCGGTCGTGGCGTATCAGGGCCGCGTGGCGGTCGTACAGGCGCCACTCCTGGCCCTCGGGCCGGGACAGGGCCAGGAACCGGTCGAACAGGCCGGCTGCGCGCAGGGCCGCCTGGCCGGTCTCCTCGTCGATGTCGAGAGTGCCGCCCTGCGCGCGGGAGCGGGGGTCAGCCTCCCGCTCGAAGACCGTGACCGGCACGCCGTGCCGCTGCAGGACACGCGCGCAGACGAGGCCGCCGAGGCCGGCGCCGACGATCGCGATGCGAGGAGTGGGGGACATGAGGTCACGCTCCGTTCGACGGTGAAGAACAGTGAAATGCGCCCAAAAAGGGGTGAACTGGCGGTGCAGAAGGGACCGCTCCGGGCTCCGGCGGGCGGGGCCCGGGCCGGCGTGCCTCCTCACAGAAGCACAGCAGGTACAAAAGTACAACTGCTCCGAGTTTTTACTCGCTCGCCTTTGTGATCGAGTTTTCTCAAGCCGGTAGGGTGAGCCCATGACCGAGACGACGACAGGGCGCCGCGAGCGCAAGAAGGCCCGGACCAGGCAGGCCCTGGCGGATGCCGCGCTGCGGCTGTTCACCGAGCGCGGCTTCGACAACGTCGGCGTACGCGAGGTGGCGGAGGCGGCCGACGTCTCGCTGAGCACGCTCTTCAAGCACTTCCCCAGCAAGGAAGCCCTCGTCTTCGACCTGGACGCCGACCTCGAGAGCGCCCTGGTCGCCGCCGTTCGCGACCGCGCCCCCGGCCGGTCCGCACTGCGCGCCCTGCGCGACCACATGCTGCGCACCCGTACCGCCGTGCGGGTCGACGACCCGACGTTCGCCCTCGTCGAGTCGACCCCCGCACTGCGGGACTACGCCCGGCGCATGTGGTCGCGCCATGAGAAGGCGCTGGCCGCCGCCCTCGCCGAGGCCGCCGGGCTCGCCCCGGAGGACCCCGCCGTCACCGCCCTGGCGCGCTTCGCCCTGGAGGTCCCCGGCATCGCCCGCGCGAGCGACGACCCGGCCCGCGCCCTGCGCGAGGTGTTCGACCTGCTGGAACGCGGCTGGGCCGGCACCCCGCTCGCGCGCGAGGAGGATCGCCCCGGCCGGGACGGGTGACTGGACCGCGACCGGATTCCGCGACGCCCGCCTCGGCGACGTACCCGCCCGGCCGCCGACGGTCGGGGGCCCGCTCCGTCCGTGATCCGGATCGCATTGAATAAAACTTCGCTCCTCCGTATAGTCATGCCATCGGCGAGGAGGATGCAGATGACCGTACGGGCGGCAGTGGCCGGGGCGAGCGGGTACGCGGGCGGGGAGCTGCTGCGGCTGCTGCTGGCGCACCCCGGCGTGGAGATCGGCGCGGTGACCGGCAACAGCAACGCCGGGCAGCCGCTGGGCGCGCTGCAGCCGCACCTGGCGCCGCTGGCCGACCGCGTGCTGGAGCCGACCACCCCCGAGGTGCTCGCCGGGCACGACGTGGTCTTCCTCGCGCTGCCCCACGGGCAGTCCGCCGCGCTGGCCGAGCGGCTCGGCGACGCGGCGCTGATCGTCGACATGGGCGCCGACTTCCGGCTGAAGGACGCCGCCGACTGGGAGCGGTTCTACGGCTCCGCGCACGCCGGGACCTGGCCCTACGGCCTGCCCGAGCTGCCGGGGGCGCGGGACGCCCTGCGCGGTGCCCGCCGGATCGCCGTGCCCGGCTGCTACCCGACCGCCGTGTCGCTCGCGCTCTTCCCCGCCTACGCCGCCGCCCTGGCCGAGCCCGAGGCGGTGATCGTCGCCGCGTCCGGCACCTCGGGCGCCGGCAAGGCGCCCAAGCCGCATCTGCTCGGCAGCGAGGTGATGGGCTCGATGAGCCCGTACGGCGTCGGCGGCGGCCACCGCCACACCCCCGAGATGAGCCAGAACCTCGCGGCCGTGGCCGGCCGGCCCGTCCGGGTCTCCTTCACCCCCACCCTCGCCCCGATGCCGCGCGGCATCCTGGCCACCTGCTCCGCGAAGGCCGCGCCCGGCACCACCGCCGCGGGCCTGCGCGAGGCGTACGGGAAGGCGTACGCGGGCGAACCGTTCATCCGGCTGCTGCCCGAGGGCCAGTGGCCGTCCACCGGCGCCGTGTACGGATCGAACAGCGCGCTCGTCCAGGTCGCCTACGACGAGGCCGCCGACCGCGTCCTGGCGATCGGCGCCATCGACAACCTCACCAAGGGCACCGCCGGCGGCGCGGTGCAGAGCATGAACATCGCCCTCGGGCTCCCCGAGGAGACGGGCCTGCCGGCCACCGGCGTCGCTCCCTGAGCCGCGCCCTCCGAGGACCCGGGCAGCGCCCACACCCACAGACCCCGCTCACCTCACGCACCGCAGAGCAGCAGCGAACAAAGGAGACGCAGTGAGCGTCACGGCAGCAAAGGGATTCACGGCGGCGGGCATCGCCGCCGGGATCAAGGCCCCCCTCGACGCGAAGACGGGCGGCGGCAAGCTCGACCTCGCGCTCGTCGTCAACAACGGGCCGCGCCGCGCCGCCGCCGGTGTGTTCACCGCCAACCGCGTCAAGGCCGCCCCCGTCCTCTGGTCGGAGCAGGTGCTCAAGGGCGGCCGGGTGGCCGCCGTCGTCCTCAACTCCGGCGGCGCCAACGCGTGCACCGGCCCGCTCGGCTTCCAGGACACCCACGCCACCGCCGAGAAGGCGGCCGACGTGCTGGGGGAGAGCGCCGCGGAGGTCGCCGTCGCCTCCACCGGCCTGATCGGCGTCCGGCTGCCCATGGACAACCTCCTCACCGGAGTCGAGCGGGCGGCCGGCGAACTCTCCGCGCACGGCGGCGAGAAGGCCGCCATCGCCATCAAGACCACCGACTCCGTGCACAAGACCGCCGTCGTCGAGCGCGCGGGCTGGACGGTCGGCGGCATGGCCAAGGGCGCCGGCATGCTCGCCCCCGGCCTCGCCACGATGCTCGCCGTGATCACCACCGACGCCGACCTCGACGCCCCCGAACTGGACAAGGCGCTGCGCTCCGCCACCCGGACGACCTTCGACCGCGTCGACTCCGACGGCTGCATGTCCACCAACGACACCGTGCTGCTGCTCGCCTCCGGCGCCTCCGGCGTCACCCCGGGGTACGAGGAGTTCGCCGAGGCCGTCCGGGAGGTCTGCGGCGACCTCGCCCGCCAGCTCGTCGGGGACGCCGAGGGCGCCTCCAAGGACATCCGGATCGAGGTGATCAACGCGGCCACCGAGGGCGACGCCGTGACGGTGGGCCGCTCCATCGCCCGCAACAACCTGCTCAAGTGCGCCATCCACGGCGAGGACCCCAACTGGGGCCGGGTGCTGTCCGCGATCGGCACCACCGACGCCGCCTTCGACCCCGACCGGCTGAACGTCGCCATCAACGACGTCTGGGTCTGCCGGAACGGCTCCATCGGCGACGACCGGGACCTGGTCGACATGCGCTACCGCGAGGTCCGCATCACCGCCGACCTCGCCGCGGGCGACGCCTCCGCCGTCGTCTGGACCAACGACCTGACCGCCGACTACGTCCACGAGAACAGCGCGTACAGCTCATGAGCACCCGCAAACACACGGCCCTGCCCAAGGCCCGCACCCTCGTCGAGGCACTGCCCTGGCTGACCCGCCACCACGGCAAGACGGTGGTCATCAAGTTCGGCGGCAACGCCATGGTCGACGAGGAGCTCAAGGCCGCCTTCGCCCAGGACGTCGTCTTCCTGCGGCACGCCGGCCTCAAGCCGGTCGTGGTGCACGGCGGCGGCCCGCAGATCAGCGCCCAGCTCGACCGGCTCGGCCTGGTCTCGGAGTTCAAGGCCGGCCTGCGGGTCACCACCCCCGAGGCGATGGACGTCGTACGGATGGTGCTGGCCGGCCAGGTGCAGCGCGAGCTCGTCGGGCTGCTCAACCAGCACGGCCCGCTGGCCGTCGGCCTCACCGGCGAGGACGCCCGTACCCTGACCGCCACCCGGCACTACGCCGTGGTCGACGGCGAGCCGGTGGACATCGGCCGGGTCGGCGAGATCACCGAGGTGAACACCGGCGCCATCACCGCCCTGCTGGACGACGGGCGGATTCCGGTGGTCTCCTCCATCGCCCGCAGCGGCGACGACGACCACGTCTACAACGTCAACGCCGACACCGCGGCGGCCGCCCTCGCCGCGGCCCTGAACGCCGAGACGCTGATGGTGCTCACCGACGTCGAGGGCCTCTACGCCGACTGGCCGAACAGCGACGACGTGATCAGCCAGCTCACCGCGAGCGAGCTGGAGAAGCTGCTGCCCGAGCTGGCGAGCGGCATGGTCCCCAAGATGGAGGGCTGCCTCCACGCCGTCCGCAACGGGGTGCACACCGCCCGCGTGATCGACGGGCGGGTGCAGCACGCGATCCTGCTGGAGATCTTCACCGACGAGGGCATCGGCACGATGGTCGTGCCCGACGCGCCGGCCCGGCCCGCCGCGCCGCCGCCCCCGTACGACGCGCCGGCCGGGAACGAGGGGGAGACCGCATGACCACCGCAGCGAGCACCAACCAGGAGCTCACCCGGCGCTGGCAGGGCGCGCTGATGGACACCTACGGCACCCCCCGGCTCCCCTTGGTCCGCGGTGCCGGCGCCACCGTCTGGGACGCCGACGGCGCCGCCTACACCGACTTCGTCGCCGGGATCGCCGTCAATTCCCTCGGTCATGCCCACCCCGCCGTCGTCCAAGCCGTGACCGAGCAGCTCACCACCCTCGGCCACGTCTCCAACCTGTTCGTCAGCGAACCGCCCGTCGCCCTCGCCGAGCGGCTGCTGCGCCTCCTCGGCCGACCGGGCCGGGTCTACTTCTCCAACTCCGGCGCCGAGGCCGTCGAGGCCGTCGTCAAGATCGGCCGCAGGACCGGCCGCACCCACATGGTCGCCACCGAGGGCGGCTTCCACGGCCGCACCATGGGCGCCCTCGCGCTCACCGGCCAGCCCGCCAAGCGGGAGCCCTTCCTGCCGCTGCCCGGCGACGTCACCCACGTGCCCTACGGGGACGCCGACGCGCTCCGGGCGGCGGTCACCGAGGACACCGCGCTGGTGCTGATCGAGCCGATCCAGGGCGAGGGCGGGGTGGTCGTCCCGCCCAAGGGGTACCTCGCCGCCGCCCGCGAGATCACCCGCGCCACCGGCACCCTGCTGGCGCTGGACGAAATCCAGACAGGCATCGGCCGCACCGGGCACTGGTTCGAGCACCTGGCCCAGGGCGTCGAGCCCGACGTGGTCGCCCTGGCCAAGGGGCTCGGCGGCGGGCTGCCGATCGGCGCGACCGTGGCGCTCGGGCCCGCCGCCGAGCTGCTGACGCCAGGTCAGCACGGCTCGACCTTCGGCGGAAACCCGGTCTCCTGCGCCGCCGCCCTCGCCGTGCTCGACACCATCGAGCGCACGGCCCTCCTCGACCAGGTCAGGCGCACCGGCGAGCGGCTGCGGTCCGGAATCGAGTCTCTCGCACACCCGCTCGTCGACCATGTCCGCGGTGCCGGCCTCCTGCTGGGTATCGTGCTCAGCGAACCCGCCGCGCCCGATGTGCAGCGGGCCGCTCAGGAAGCCGGTTTCCTGGTGAACGCGTGCGCGCCCGACGTGGTGCGGCTGGCCCCGCCCCTGATCGTCGGCGACGGCGAGGTGGACGCGTTCCTCCGGACGCTGCCGGCGGTCCTCGACGCGGCCCGGCCGCCCGTCGAGCACGGAGACCGACGATCCGGAGACTGACGACGATGACCGAGGCGCAGGACACCGAGCCCGGTGGGCAGGCCGTACCGCAGACCCGCACCGCCCGCCACCGCCGGATTGTCGACATCCTGAACCGGCAGTCGGTGCGCTCCCAGAGCCAGCTCGCCCGGCTCCTCGCCGACGACGGGCTCTCCGTCACCCAGGCGACGCTCTCCCGCGACCTCGACGAGCTCGGCGCCGTGAAGATCCGCAACACCGGTGGCGAGCTGATCTACGCGGTGCCGGCCGAGGGCGGCGACCGCACGCCGCGCGCCCCGCTCGGCGAGTCCGCCACCGAGGCGCGCATGGCGCGGCTCGCCGGGGAGCTGCTGATCTCGGCGGAGGCCTCGGCCAACCTGGTCGTGCTGCGCACTCCGCCGGGCGCGGCCCAGTTCTTCGCCTCGGCCATCGACCAGGCCGGCGTCCACGAGATCATTGGAACCATCGCGGGGGACGACACGCTGCTGCTGATCAGCCGCGCGCCCGACGGCGGCCAGGCCCTGGCCGACCACCTCCTGCGGCTGGCGCAGAAGGAGCGCTGACGAGGCCCGGGCCGCCACCGGTCCCGCATTCCCCGGGCCGCCACCGGCCCCGCACGCTGGGCGAATGCGGATCGCTGTCGTCGGGCAGGGCTACGTCGGGGTCACCGGCGCGGTCGCGCTGGCCCAGCAGGGGCACCGGGTCATCGGCATCGAACAGGACGCCGCACGGCTGCGTTCCCTCACCGCCGGCCGGGCGCCGGTGTTCGAGCCCGGCCTCCAGGAGGAGCTCTCCCGCGCCCTGGGGACCGGGAACCTGCGCTTCGCCCCCGATGTGGTGGCCGCCCACGCCGAGGCACCCTTCGACCTCGTGATGATCACCGTGGGCACGCCGGCGGGACCGGCCGGGGAGGCCGACCTCCGCCAGGTGGCGGCGGTCCTCCGGGACGTCGTCACGCTGCGCCCCGACCCCTGCGTGGTGCTCAAGTCCACCGTGCCGCCCGGCACCAGCGACGGCCTGCTGGACGCCCATCCGGAGCTGCGCGACCGCTACGCCTACAACCCCGAGTTCCTGAACCAGGGCAGCGCCCTGGAGGACTGGACGGCCCCCTCCCGGGTCGTGGTGGGCGTCCGCTCCCGGCGGCCCTTGCCGCTGCTGCGGCGGCTGTACGAGGGGGTGACCTGCCCCTGGGTGGTGACCACGCCCGGCAGCGCGGAGATGACCAAGTACGCGAGCAACGCCTTCCTCGCCATGAAGATCAGCTTCGCCAATGAGATCGCCCGGCTGTGCTCGGGCCCCGAACTCGACATCGACCATGTGATGCGGGGCGTCGGCTGCGACCCCCGGATCGGGCACGCCTTCCTCCAGCCCGGCCTCGGCTTCGGCGACTCCTGCCTGCCCAAGGACACCGCGGCCCTGGCCCGCTGGGCGGCCGACCGGGCCCTGCCGACACCGCTGCTGGACGCGGCCATCGCGGTCAACGCCGCCCAGCCCCGGCTGGTCCCCGAGCTGCTGCACCAGGAGCTGGGGTCCGCCCTGCGGGACGCCGTGATCGCCGTGCTCGGGGTGCGCTACGAGCCCTGGAGCGACGATCTGCGCGCCGCGCCGAGCCGGGCCGTCGTCCCCCGGCTGCTGGCCGAGGCGGGGCTGGTGCGGGTCTGGGACCCGGCCACCCCGCCCGAGCTGATCACGCGGCTGTTCCCCGGCGCCGTACCCGTCCCCGATCTGCCCGGCGCGGTCCGCGGCGCGCACGCGGCCGTGATCCTCACCGAGTGGCCGGAGACGGTGGAGGCCGACTGGCCGGTGCTGGCGACCGAGCTGGCCGCGCCCCGGGTCGTGGTGGACGGCAAGAACTGTCTGACCCCGGCCCGGCTGGCCGGGCTGCCGGTGGTCTACCGCTGCATCGGCGGCCGGCCGCTCGCCCCGCCCACGGGGCCGAAGGGGCCGGGCGAGCCGGGGGAGCCCACCGCACAACCGGAAGAGGCCCGCTGATCAGGATTCTCACCCTGATCAGCGGGCCTCTCCGCTGCCGTCGGGACGACAGGATTTGAACCTGCGACCCCTTGACCCCCAGTCAAGTGCGCTACCAAGCTGCGCCACGTCCCGGCACACGCCACCCCGTGCGGAAATCCCCGGCGGGGCGTGCGACAGAAAAATTACCGCAGATCTTCGCCAGAGCCGAATCCGGGGTCCCTCTTCGTGGAATCGGGCCGGAATCCGGCCCCGTCATTGACGAAACATACGGAGGAGTGCATAGTTATACCCATCAGCGTATGCACCTGTAAGGAGAAACCCGTGACCGAGCGCGTCGTACTCGCCTACTCGGGCGGCCTGGACACCTCCGTCTGCATCGGCTGGATCGCCGAGGAGACGGGCGCCGAGGTCATCGCCGTCGCCGTGGACGTCGGCCAGGGCGGTGAGGACCTCGACGTCATCCGCAAGCGCGCGCTGGCCTGCGGCGCCGTCGAGGCCGAGGTCGCGGACGCCAAGGACGAGTTCGCCGACGAGTACTGCCTGCCGGCGATCAAGGCCAACGCGCTCTACATGGACCGCTATCCGCTGGTCTCCGCGCTCTCCCGGCCGACGATCGTCAAGCACCTCGTCGCCGCCGCGAAGAAGCACGGCGCGACCACCGTCGCCCACGGCTGCACCGGCAAGGGCAACGACCAGGTGCGGTTCGAGGCCGGGATCTCCTCCCTCGCCCCCGATCTGAAGTGCATCGCCCCGGTCCGGGACTACGCCATGACCCGGGACAGGGCGATCGCCTTCTGCGAGGAGAAGAACCTCCCCATCGCCACCACCAAGAAGTCGCCGTACTCCATCGACCAGAACGTCTTCGGGCGGGCCGTCGAGACCGGCTTCCTGGAGGACATCTGGAACGCGCCGATCGAGGACGTGTACGACTACACCTCCGACCCGGCCGTCCCCCGGGAGGCCGACGAGGTGATCATCACCTTCGAGCGGGGCGTCCCGGTGGCCATCGACGGCAAGCCGGTCACCGTGCTCCAGGCCGTCCAGCAGCTCAACGAGCGGGCCGGGGCCCAGGGCGTCGGCCGGATCGACATGGTCGAGGACCGGCTCGTCGGCATCAAGTCCCGGGAGATCTACGAGGCCCCCGGCGCCATCGCGCTGATCACCGCCCACCAGGAGCTGGAGAACGTCACCGTCGAGCGCGAGCTGGCCCGCTACAAGCGGCAGGTCGAGCAGCGGTGGAGCGAGCTGGTCTACGACGGCCTGTGGTTCTCCCCGCTCAAGCGGGCCCTCGACGGCTTCATCGAGGAGGCCAACCAGCACGTCTCCGGCGACATCCGGATGACCCTGCACGGCGGCCGCGCCGTCGTCACCGGCCGGCGCTCGCAGTCCTCGCTGTACGACTTCAACCTCGCCACGTACGACACCGGCGACACCTTCGACCAGTCCCTGTCGAAGGGCTTCATCGAGATCTTCGGCCTGTCCAGCAAGATCGCGGCGAAGCGGGACCTGGCGCCGTGACCGACATCCGGCTGTGGGGCGGCCGCTTCGCCGACGGCCCCTCCGAGGCACTGGCCAGACTGAGCGCGTCCGTCCACTTCGACTGGCGGCTGGCCCCGTACGACATCGCCGGCTCCCGCGCGCACGCCCGGGTGCTGCACACGGCGGGGCTGCTCACCGCGGACGAGCTGGAGCGCATGCTCGACGGGCTCGACCGGCTGGAGCGGGACGTCGCCGACGGCTCCTTCACCGGCACGGTCGCCGACGAGGACGTGCACACCGCCCTGGAGCGCGGGCTGCTGGAGCGGCTCGGCCCCGAGCTGGGCGGCAAGCTGCGGGCCGGCCGGTCCCGCAACGACCAGGTGGCCACGCTCTTCCGGATGTATCTGCGGGACCACGCCCGGATCATCGGCGGGCTGCTGGCCGAGCTGCAGGAGGCGCTGGTCGGCCTCGCCGAGGCGCACCCGGACGCGCCCATGCCCGGCCGCACCCACCTCCAGCACGCCCAGCCGGTGCTCTTCGCCCACCATGTGCTGGCCCACGCCCAGGCGCTGGGCCGGGACGCGGAGCGGCTGCGGCAGTGGGACGAGCGCACGGCGGTCTCGCCGTACGGCTCGGGGGCGCTCGCCGGCTCCTCGCTCGGGCTGGACCCGGAGGCGGTGGCGGCCGAGCTCGGTTTCGAGCGCGGTTCGGTGGGCAACTCCATCGACGGCACGGCCTCGCGTGACTTCGTGGCCGAGTTCGCCTTCATCACCGCGATGATCGGCATCGATCTCTCCCGGATCGCGGAGGAGGTCATCCTCTGGAACACGAAGGAGTTCTCCTTCGTGACCCTGCACGACGCGTTCTCCACCGGCTCGTCGATCATGCCGCAGAAGAAGAACCCGGACATCGCCGAGCTGGCGCGCGGCAAGTCGGGGCGGCTGATCGGCAACCTCACCGGGCTGCTGGCCACCCTCAAGGCCCTGCCGCTCGCCTACAACCGCGACCTCCAGGAGGACAAGGAGCCGGTCTTCGACTCCTGCGACCAGCTGGAGGTCCTGCTGCCGGCCTTCACCGGCATGATGGCCACCCTCACGGTGCACACCGAGCGCATGGCGGAGCTGGCCCCGGCCGGCTTCTCGCTCGCCACGGACATCGCGGAGTGGCTGGTCAAGCAGGGGGTGCCGTTCCGGGTGGCGCACGAGGTGGCGGGGGAGTGCGTCACGGTCTGCGAGTCCCGGGGGATCGAGCTGGACCAGCTCACGGACGAGGACTTCGCCGCGATCTCACCGCATCTGGGACCCGGGGTGCGCGCGGTCCTCGACGTCCCCGGCGCGCTCGCGGCGCGGGACGGGCGGGGCGGTACGGCGCCCTCGGCGGTCGCGGCCCAGCTCGCCGAGGTGAAGGCGGATCTGGCCCTCCAGCAGCGGTGGGCGGCCCGCAAGGACGACTGAGGGCCGCGAGGGACGGCTGAGGCCCGACCGTACGAGCCGTGGGGGGGGGGGGGGGGGGGGGGGGGGGGGGGGGGGGGGGG
>NZ_JBPQTV010000127.1:0-17061 GCF_051386515.1 Streptomyces sp. URMC 123
CCCCCCCCCCCGCGGCCGTGCGATGTCCAGTGGCTCCGGAGGCGTCAGGTCGTAGAGTGGCGGGCACTGCAACTGGAAGATCTCTCGAGCCCGAGTTGGACTGATGCTGCGAACTCCCGGCGGACCCTCCGCCCCCTCATCCCTCGGGGGACACCCCCGCCACCTCCGTCCCCGGACCCGGCGCGTGCGCGGCCTCGCGGCGGCGCTCACCGTGCCCGTACTGCTCTTCACCGGTGTGGCCTGCGGCTCCGACGACAAGGCGCCGGACGCCAAGGTGGAGGTCTCCGGCGGCTTCGGTGAGAAGCCGACCATCAAGGCCCCCAAGGACGCGAAGTTCGGCAAGGACCCGGTGACCGAGACCCTCACGGAGGGCAGCGGTCCGGAGGTGAAGAAGGGCGACTTCGTCCGGGTGGACTACGCCGGGCACACCGTCAAGGACGGCAAGGACGTCGTCAGCTCCTGGGTGCCGCAGAGCGGCACGCCCGCTCCGGGCCCGCGCCAGCAGACGATCTCGCAGCCGGGCAAGCCGGGCACGGGCCTGCCGCCGGACAAGGTCGTCGACACGCTGGTGGGCAAGAAGGCCGGCAGCCGCGTCCTGGTGAAGGGGACGGCGAGCGCGCTCCTCGGCGAGCAGGTCGTGCAGCGGGCCGGCCTGGAGCCGAACGACGGCATGGTGTGGGTGGTCGACGTGGTCGCCGCGAAGGCCGTCGACGCCAAGGCCGAGGCGAAGGGCGAGCAGGCGGCCGTCGAGGACGGGATGCCCGAGGTGAAGGCCGAGCCGCAGAAGGCCGCGACGATCACCGTGCCCAAGGGCGAGAAGCCGCCGACCGAGCTCAAGCAGCAGGTGCTGATCAAGGGCGACGGCCCCAAGGTCGAGGCCGGCCAGGGCCTGATCGCCCAGTACACCGGCGTGAAGTGGGAGGACGGGCAGAAGTTCGACTCCTCCTGGGACCACGGTGGCGCCACCGCGTTCCAGATCGGCACCAGCTCCGTGGTGAAGGGCTGGGACCAGGCCCTGGTCGGCAAGAACATCGGCGACCGCGTGCTGCTCGTCATTCCGCCGGACCTGGCGTACGGCGGCAGCCCGGAGCACCAGCTCGCGAAGAACACGCTGGTCTTCGTGGTGGACATTCTGGGCACGGTCTGACCGTCCCCGGCACTGTGTGATCGTCCGGACCACGGCCGTCTGAGAGACTGGCCCGGTTGTCGACACGTTTTTTCGTAGGAGATACGTCGTGAACATCGAAAAGCCCGAGATCGACTTCCCGGATGGCGAGCCGCCGGCCGACCTTGAGATCAAGGACATCTGGGTCGGTGAGGGCCGGGAGGCCAAGGCCGGGGACACCGTCTCCGTCCACTATGTCGGCGTCTCCTTCAGCACCGGCGAGGAGTTCGACGCGAGCTGGAACCGGGGCAACCCGCTGAGCTTCGAGCTCGGTGCCGGCCAGGTCATCCAGGGCTGGGACCAGGGCATCCAGGGCATGAAGGTGGGCGGCCGCCGGCGGCTCACCATCCCGGCCCACCTGGCCTACGGCGAGCGCGGCGCCGGTGGCGGCCGGATCGCCCCGGGCGAGACGCTGATCTTCGTCTGCGACCTGATGGGCCTCTGACCCCTCTCGTCCCGCGTCCCCCGGCCCGTCGGCGGGGAGCGCGCCAAGGGCCCATGCCTTCCGGTATGGGCCCTTGGCCCTTTTCGGGGCCGCCGCCCCCGGCCGGGCGCGCGCCACGCCCCACCGGGCCGCCCTCCGGCCCTGGTGGGGGCTCGCTTTTGCCGCCGTACCCCGGGGCGGTACGGTCGACGATCGAGTGGAAGAGCGAGAGAGGGCAGAGAGCGTCGATGGCGATTGCCAAGGCCGAGCGGCTGATGAATCTGGCGCTGTGTCTGCTGGGCACGAGACGGCCGCTGACCAAGCGTGAGCTGCGCGGCTCCATCGAGGCCTACCTCGAAGCGTTCGGACCGGGCAACGGCGCGGCCTTCGGGCCGGGCAGCGGTACGGCGTACGGGCCGGGCGGTGGCGGGTCCGCCGAGCCGGGGAGCGGCTCGGGCCGGAGCGGGTCCGCGACCGACGACGCCTTCAACCGCATGTTCGAGCGCGACAAGGACGATCTGCGCGAGCTCGGCCTGGTCATCGAGACCGTCGACGGCCTCGACGGCGAGACCGGTTATCTCGCCCGCCGGGACAGCAACCGGCTGCCGCCCGTCTCGCTCGACGCCGAGGAGGCCGCGGCCCTGGGGCTCGCCGCCAAGGTCTGGCAGCAGGCCCGGCTGGCCGGTGCCGCCAGCGGCGCCCTCCAGAAGCTGCGCGCCGCCGGCATGCCCCTGGCGGACGACCCGTACGCCGGCCAGAGCGCGCTGGAGCCGCGGATTCCGGTCCATGAGAGCGCCTTCGAGCCGCTGATGCTGGCCTGCCGCGACCGCCGTCCCGTCGTCTTCGACTACCGCAAGGCCACCGCAGCCCGCCCGGAGACCCGCCACGTCGAGCCCTGGGCCCTGGAGTGCTGGCGCGGCCACTGGTACCTCGCCGGCTGGGACCGCGACCGGGGCGCCGAGCGGGTCTTCCGGCTCTCCCGGATCATCGGGAAGGTCCGCTCCCGGGCCGGCGCCTACACCGCGCCCGTCCCCGACCAGGTGACCGTGCGGGAGACCGTGGAGAGCTGGGCCGGCGAGACCGCCACCGGCACCGCCCGCATCCGGCTGCGGGCCGACGCCGGCTACCCGCTGCGGGCCCGGGCGCTCGCCCAGCGGCCGGCCGGCGACGGCTGGGACGAGCTGGAGATCCCGTACGGCCACGGCCTGGACGCCTGGCTGGTGGAGTTCGGCCCGGACGTGGTCGTGCTGGAGCCCGCCGAGCTGCGGGCGGACGTGCTGGACCGGCTGCGCGCCGTGGCCAAGGGCTGAGGGGGACGAGGACCGATGGCGACCAACGCACTCGACCAGACACGCCGGATGCTGTCCCTGGTGACCTACCTCCGGGAGCGCCCCGGGGCCCGGGTCGCCGATGTGGCGCGCGCCTTCGGGATCACCGAGGAACAGCTCATCGCCGACCTCGACGTGCTCCCGCTGTGCGGCACCAGCTTCCGGGGCGGCGATCTGCTCGACATCGACACCGACGGCGACCGGATCTGGTGGCACAACCCCGACGACGTGGCGGCCCCGCTGCGGATCGCGGCGGACGAGGCCACCGCCCTGCTGGTGGCCGCCCGCGCGGTCGCCACCCTGCCCGGGCTGCGCGAGAGCGACCGACAGGCGCTGCTGCGCGCCACCGCCAAGCTGGAGGCGGCGGCCGGCGAGGCCGCGGGCGCCAGCTCCCGGCTCTCGGTCACCTTCGAGTCCGAGGGCGGGGTGTTCGCCGAGGTGGACCGGGCCATCTCGGAGCGGCGCCGACTGTGGCTGCGCTACTACTCGCCCGCGCGCGACGAGCTCACCGAACGCGAGGTGGACCCGATCCGGCTGTTCGCCGTCGGGCACACCTATATGGAGGCGTGGTGCCGGCACTCCGAGGCGCGCCGCACCTTCCGGCTGGACCGGGTCGCGGAGATCCGGCTGCTCGACGAGCGGGCCGACCCGCCGCCGGTCGAGCTGCGCGATCTCTCCGAGGGGCTGGTCCAGCCGTCGGCGGAGGACCCCGAGGTCGTGGTGGAGGTCGGCCCGGGCGGCCGCTGGGTCGCGGAGTACTACCCGCACGACAGCGCCGAGGAGCTGCCCGAGGGCGGGCTGCGCATCACCCTGCGCACCCCCGATCCGGCCTCGCTGCGCCGGCTGGCGCTGCGGCTCGGCCGGGACGGGCGGATCGTCTCGCCGCCGGAGCTCGCCGAGAGTGCCCGCCGGGCGGCCCGCGAGGCGCTCGCGGGTTACGGCGAGTGACTGACGCCGGGGCGGCGGGTACGGCAGAGTGAGAGGCGACTACGGCGAGTGAAGGGGCGGATGCGCATGGTGTCCACCGCGGTGATCTTCAAGGCGGCCTGCCCGGAGTGCCGCGGCCGGTTCGAGCTGGCCTCGGACGCCTTCCGGCTGGCCATCGGGGGCAGCAGCAGAACCACCTTCTACTCGTTCACCTGCCCCGACTGCGGATCGGTCGTGCGCAAGCCGGCGGGGGAGCGCATTGTGGAGCTCCTCGTCGGGGGCGGGGTGCGGACCCTGCGGCTGCACACCACGGTCTGACCCCGGGCTAGGCTCCTTCCCATGTTCTGGTCCATGCTCGCCGTCGCCCTCGCCTTCAGTGGCATCGCCGTCCTCGGTGTCCTCGCGGTCCGGGTCGGCATCGAAGTGCGTCGGCTCGCCCGTCAGGTGGGGGACGCCTCGCAGCGGATCACCGAGGCCGCCGAGGAGCTGGAGCGGGCCGCGACCCCGCTCGCCGCCCGCGGCGGCCGGGTGCCGCGCCAGGACTGACGCGAACAGGCCTGGCGAAGCCCGGCGAACGGTGTCCGGAGCTCCTGCCTCGCACAAGCGGGCGGTACGCTGCTGTCAGCGGCCCCGAGAGCGAGGCGAAGGGCCGCTGACGGGAGTACGCACAGGGATTGCCCTGCGTTCACCCCTGCGCGTTACGATCGCTGACAGAACGGCAGTCGGACGCATGTCCGACGAGTCGGACAGTCCACCCCCATGCCGCCTCGGTGAGAAGGTAAACGCATATGTTCGGAAGGCTTGGCGCCCCCGAGATCATTCTCATTCTCGTCGTCATCATCCTGCTGTTCGGCGCGAAGAAGCTTCCGGACATGGCCCGTTCCCTCGGCAAGTCCGCCCGCATCCTCAAGAGCGAGGCCAAGGCGATGAAGTCGGAGGGCAACCAGCCGGCTCCGGCGGACCCGCCGGCCGACGCCAACGGCCAGACGCCGCCCCGCACCATTCAGGCCGCTCCCGGCGATGTCACCAGCTCGCGCCCGGTGACCGAGCCGACGGATCGTACGACGCAGCGCTGACCGTAGGATTTCCAGCGCTGATCCAGGGCCCGAAGCAGGTGGCGGGCCGCTCTCGGCTGTCCGCCTGCCGCACGAGATGAGGACGTGGGTTGCTCAAGTCTGCCCGCAAGCAGGAGAAGAACCCCGAGGGGCGGATGCCGCTCGCGGAGCACCTGCGCGAACTGCGCAACCGGCTGGCGAAGGCCATGCTGGCGATCCTGCTCGGCATGGTCGTCTGCGCCTTCTTCTACCGCGAGATCATCAATCTCTTCACCGACCCGGTGCTGCACGCGGTCGGCTGTGACAAGTCCTTCATCGAGCTGACGAAGGAGCCCAAGGACGCGCGGTGCGCCAACATCGCGATCACGAGCTTCCTCGGCCCCTTCACCCTCATGCTGAAGGTCTCGCTGATGGCCGGCTTCATCGTCTCGGCGCCGGTCTGGCTCTACCAGCTGTGGGCCTTCCTCGCCCCCGGCCTGCACCGGAACGAGAAGCGCTACACCCTCAGCTTCGTCGCCGCGGGCTTCCCGCTCTTCCTCGGTGGCGGCTTCATCGCCTACAAGGTGCTGCCGACCACCGCCGAGGTCCTCATCTCCTTCACCCCCGACGGCGTCGAGAACCTGATGCCGCTGGACGAGCTGCTCGACATCGTGACCCGCATGGTCGTGGTGTTCGGACTGGCGTTCGAGCTGCCGCTGCTGCTGGTGCTGCTCAACTTCGGCGGGGTGATCAGCGGCAAGCGCATGCTCGGCTGGTGGCGCGGCATGATCATGAGCATCACGATCTTCGCCGCCGTCGCCACCCCCAGCACCGAGCCGGTGACCATGCTGGCGCTCGCGGTGCCGATCTGGGTGCTCTACTTCGTCGCCACGATCATCGCGCTGCTCAACGACTCCCGCCGCCGCGCCCGGGACGCCGCCGGACCCGCCGACGACGAGGCGTCCGAGCTCGATCTGACCCCGGCGCCCCTCGACGGGATCGAGCCGGTCTCCGCGGCCCCCGCCCTGTCGGACCGAGGCGTCGCCGCCCTCCCCGAACAGCAGTCGCAGCAGAACAGGGACGGCCGCGGGCCCTCCGTGCCACCGCGCGGCGGCTTCGACGACGCCACGTGAGCACCCCCGGGGCCCAGGGGCGGCCCCGGGGTAAAGATCGGTGCGCTGTCACACGCGCCGGGTAGGCTCGTAAGCACGATGACCGAGGACATGTCCCCTGCTGAGCGCTATGCCGCGGCCCGCATCCGGGCCGCCGAGCAGGCCACCGCGCTCGCCCCCTTCCGCGAGATGTACGACTTCGAGCTGGACCCCTTCCAGATCGAGGCGTGCCAGGCCCTCGAAGCCGGAAAGGGCGTGCTCGTCGCCGCCCCCACCGGCTCCGGCAAGACCATTGTGGGAGAGTTCGCCGTCCACCTGGCCCTGACCCAGGGCCGCAAGTGCTTCTACACCACCCCGATCAAGGCGCTGTCGAACCAGAAGTACAGCGATCTCGTCAAGCGCTACGGCGCCGCCAAGGTCGGCCTGCTGACCGGCGACAACAGCGTCAACTCCGAGGCTCCCGTGGTCGTGATGACCACCGAGGTGCTGCGGAACATGCTCTACGCCGGCTCCCAGTCGCTGATCGGCCTGGGCTACGTCGTGATGGACGAGGTGCACTACCTCTCCGACCGCTTCCGCGGCGCGGTCTGGGAGGAGGTCATCATCCACCTCCCGGAGTCGGTGACCCTGGTCTCCCTCTCCGCCACCGTCTCCAACGCCGAGGAGTTCGGCGACTGGCTGGACACCGTCCGCGGCGACACCGAGGTCATCGTCTCCGAGCACCGCCCCGTGCCGCTGTGGCAGCACGTGCTCGCCGGGCGCCGGATGTACGACCTGTTCGAGGAGAAGTCCTCCGGCCCCGGCGCCGGCAGACGCGAGGTCAACCCCGATCTGCTGCGGCTGGCGCGGATGGAGAACAGCCGCCCGTTCGGCGGGCGCGACCGGCGGCGCGGCAAGCCCCTGCGGGAGGCCGACCGCGAGCGCGAGCGGCGCCAGCGCAGCCGGATCTGGACGCCGAGCCGGGTGGAGGTCATCGAGCGGCTCGACGCCGAGGGGCTGCTCCCCGCGATCACCTTCATCTTCAGCCGGGCCGGCTGCGACGCCGCCGTGCAGCAGTGCCTCTACGCGGGCCTGCGGCTCAACGACGCCGACGCCCAGGCCGAGGTGCGCGCCCTGGTCGAGGAGCGCACCGCCTCCATCCCCCAGGAGGACCTCAACGTCCTGGGCTACTACGAGTGGCTGGAGGGCCTGGAGCGGGGCATCGCCGCCCACCACGCGGGCATGCTGCCGACCTTCAAGGAGGTCGTCGAGGAGCTGTTCGTCCGCGGCCTGGTGAAGGCCGTGTTCGCCACCGAGACCCTGGCGCTGGGCATCAACATGCCCGCCCGCTCGGTGGTGTTGGAGAAGCTCGTCAAGTGGAACGGCGAGACCCACGCCGACATCACGCCCGGCGAGTACACCCAGTTGACCGGCCGCGCCGGCCGCCGCGGCATCGACGTCGAGGGCCACGCGGTGGTGCTTTGGCAGCGGGCCATGGACCCGGCCGCGCTGGCCGGTCTCGCCGGCACCCGCACTTACCCCCTGCGCTCCTCCTTCAAGCCGTCGTACAACATGGCGGTCAACCTCGTCGCCCAGTTCGGCCGGCACCGCTCGCGCGAACTGCTGGAGACCTCGTTCGCGCAGTTCCAGGCCGACCGCTCGGTGGTCGGCATCTCCCGCCAGGTGCAGCGCAACGAGGAGGGCCTGGAGGGCTTCGCCGCCGCCATGACCTGCCACCTCGGCGACTTCGAGGAGTACGCCCGGCTGCGCCGCGACCTCAAGGACCGCGAGACCGAGCTGGCCAAGCAGGGCGCGATGCAGCGCCGGGCCGCGGCCGCCACCGCGCTGGAGCGGCTCAAGCCGGGCGATGTGATCCACGTGCCCACCGGCAAGTACGCCGGCCTCGCCCTCGTCCTGGACCCCGGGCTGCCCGCCGGGCGCACCAACGGCCACCGCGGCTTCGAGTACCACGACGGGCCGCGCCCGCTGGTGCTCACCGCCGAACGGCAGGTCAAGCGGCTCGCGTCGATGGACTTCCCGGTGCCGGTCGAGCCGCTGGAGCGGCTGCGCATCCCCAAGTCCTTCAACCCGCGCAGCCCCCAGTCCCGCCGCGACCTGGCCTCGACGCTGCGCACCAAGGCGGGCCACCACGAGCCCCGGCGGCCGCGCAAGGAGCGCTCCGCCGCCGCCGACGACACCGAGCTCGCCCGGCTGCGCGCCGAGATCCGCCGGCACCCCTGCCATGGCTGCGACGAGCGGGAGGACCACGCCCGCTGGGCCGAGCGCTACCACCGGCTGCTGCGCGACACCCGCCAGCTGGAGCGCCGGATCGAGGGGCGGACCAACACCATCGCCCGCACGTTCGACCGCGTCTACGCCCTCCTGTCCGACCTCGGCTATCTCCGCGGTGACGAGGTCACCGACGACGGGCGCCGCCTGGGCCGGCTCTACGGCGAGCTGGACCTGCTGGCCTCCGAGTGCCTGCGCGAGGGCGTCTGGGACGACCTCAAGCCCGCCGAGCTGGCGGCCTGCGCCTCGGCGCTGGTCTACGAGGCCAGGACCGCCGACGACGCCGTGCCGCCCAAGCTGCCGACCGGCGCCGCCAAGGAGGCGCTGGCCGAGATGGTCCGCATCTGGGGCCGGCTGGACGCGAAGGAGGAGGAGCACCGGATCAACCAGGTCGAGGGCGTCGGCCAGCGCGAGCCCGACCTCGGCTTCGCCTGGGCCGTCCACCGCTGGGCCTCCGGCCACGGCCTGGACGCGGTGCTGCGCGACGTGGAGATGCCGGCGGGCGACTTCGTGCGCTGGTGCAAGCAGGTCATCGACGTGCTGGGGCAGCTCGCGGAGGCGGCGCCCGAGGGGAGCCCGGTGCGCAGGACGGCGCGCAGGGCCGTCGACGGCGTGCTGCGGGGCGTGGTCGCCTACTCCTCGGTGGGCTGACGGCCCCGCGGGTCGGCGGGCCGGTGACCCTGCGGGTCGGCGGGCCGGTGACCCTGCGGGTCGGCGGGCCGGTGACCCTGCGGGTCGGTGGGCTGGGGGCCCCGCGGGTCGGTGGGCCGACCGCCCCGCTCGGGCAGGCGCAGGATCGCGCGGGCGCCGCCGGACTCCGCGTTCTCCAGCCGCAGCTCGACGCCGAGCACCTGGGCCTGTCCGGCGGCGATCGTCAGACCCAGCCCATGGCTCCCGCCGCGCCCCGGCGCCCGGGTCCTGAACCGCTGCGGCCCATGGCGCAGCAGCTCCTCGGGGAAGCCGGGGCCGTGGTCGCGCACCTCCACCACCGGCGCGTCCACGGTCACCTCGACCGGCGGCGCGCCGTGCCGGTGCGCGTTGACGATCAGATTCGCCAGCACCCGGTCGAGCCGGCGCCGGTCGGTCTCCACCACCGCGTCCCGGACCACCCGGACCTCGGCCGGCAGCCCCGTACCGGCCGCCGCCCGCTCCACGAGCGGGCCCAGCTCGTACGCGTCCGGCTCCGCCCGCTCCACGCCCGCGTCCAGCCGCGAGATCTCCAGCAGGTCCTCGGTGAGCCGGTGCAGCGCCCGCAGCCGGTCGTTGATCATCTCCTTGGGGCGGCCCTCGGGCAGCAGCCCGGCGGAGGCGAGCAGGCCGCTCAGCGGGGTGCGCAGCTCATGGGCGACATCCGCGGTGAAGCGCTGCTCGGCGCGCAGCCGCTCCTGGAGCGACTCGGCCATGGAGTCCAGGGCGGCGGCCACGTCGGCCACCTCGTCGCGGCCCGCGCCCCGCCCGCGCACCCCGGTCCGGGCGTCCAGGTCGCCGGCGCTGATCCGGCGCGCCACCTCGGCGGTCCTCGTCAGCCGGCGGCTGACCCGCAGGGCGAGGAAGAAGCCGGCCAGGGAGACGGTGCCGGCGGCGAGCGCGGCGGAGCCCAGGATCGCCGTGTCCAGATGGTTCAGCGACGCCCGTACGCCCCCGTACCCGTGCCAGGCGCCCATCACCCGGTCGCCGGCCGGTGCGGCGGCCCACATCACCGCGCGGCCCTCCCGGTGGCCCACCATCGTGCCGCGCTCGCCCCGGCGGACCAGCTCCCGCAGCTCGGCCGGGAGCTCAGGCGGGTCCAGCTCGGCGTCCAGGTCCCTCGGGGGCGAGCCGTAGGCGAATTCGTTGAGGGCGTCGTCCAGGATGTGCCGGGTCTCCTTGCGCACCTGCTCGACGGTCTGGTGGGCCACCACGTTGTGCACCAGGACGCCCAGCACGGCGGCGACCGCGCAGCACACGGCGGTGATCGTCGCGGCGATCTCCCAGCGGAGGGTGCTGGCCCACACGGGCCGGCGCGGGCGGAGACCGGCGCGCGGCCGACTCACGGCCGCTCCGGGGAGGGCGGCGGGGTGGGCGGCGGCCGGCGCTCGTCGAGCACCATCGACTCGAGCACCATGGTGCGGCCGTCCCACAGGTAGTCGCTGGCGCTGACGTACCGGGGGTCGGTGGTCGGCTCGCGGGTGGTCAGATGGCCGGCGGCGACCTCGACCCCGACGAGCGCGGCCCGCACCGCGAGCACGCGGGTGACCACCTGGTCCTTCACGGTGTAGACGCGCAGCTCGGTGTGGCGCCCGCCGGTGTCGACGGCGGCGATCAGCTCGTGCTTGCCGTTCTCCGTGAGGTCGTAGTACGCGGGCGGGCGCACGGGGCAGTCCCGCGTGCCGCAGGTGGCCAGTCGCTCGGCCGCGCCGGCGTCGACCAGCCGGCCCGAGCGGCCGTCCTGCCGGCTCTGCGCGCGGACGTCGGCCTTGACCACGGCGAGGGCGTCGGCGTCGCGCATGTCGCCCGAGGGGACCTTGGGGACGCCGGGGACGGGGGCGTCCTGGCTCGGGTGCCGGTCGCCCTCCGGCGGGGCGGGGGTGGCCTCCGGCCACAGGGGCCGCGGCGGGTCGACGCGCTCGGCGGGGCCGTCGCTGTGCGCGCCCTCGAAGCGGGCGCACCCGGCGCCGGCCGCGAGGGCGGCGGCGAGCAGCAGGGCGGCGCCGCGGTGGGCGCGGTGGGCGCGCCGGGGTGTCGGGCGTGGTCGCACGCGAGATCACCGCCTCACCGTCAGGGGTGCGCGGTTCCACTATGGGCGCGCCCGACGCCCCCCGCCTTCCGGCGCCGCCCCGAGGGGGCAGCGCCGGGGTGTCTCGGCCCCCGCCCCGCGGGCCGGACCGTTTGGCCCGGGGGCCGGGCCCCAGGGCGCGGTGGGCACCGCGCCGATCGCGCGCGGCGCGGGTTGGCCCCGCGCGGGCCGGGGTTTCGCTCCGGGGCGGGCCCCGGGCCGCGGATCGGGCGCGCGGCGCAGGGCGCGGGCTGGCCCCACGCGGGGCGGGGCACCGGTCCGGGACGGTCCCGGGCGGGCCGGGGGCCTGTCCGAGGGGCGCTCGACGTCGGTCAGCGGTCCAGCCGCCGGGGGATGTCTCGCGTGTGGCCGGGACTCTCGCGCCGGGGGCTCGTCCGGCCAGCGTGGCCGAGCCGCGAGTCGGGCTCTCGGCGCGGGCTGCCGAGCCGTGGGGCGGTCAGCTCTGGTCAGTGGCCCTGGGCCCGGGGGTGGCGAGGGGCGGGCCGCCTTTCGGCGGGGTTCGCCGGCGGCAGCGCGGGGCGGTCCTTGAAGCCGGAGACCGGACCCGGGCCGCTCAGCCCCGGGCAGTGGTTCGGGATCGCTGCCCGGGGGTCGGGGACGCGGGGCGGTCGGGCCGCCTCGGGCCCCGAGGCGAGGGCCTGCGCGGGGTCACGGCCGGGCTTCGTACGGGGGCGGGTCAGGCGACCGGCGTGTGTTCCTGTTCCGCTTCCACCGTCGCGTTCCACTCCTGCTTGGACGCCTGCCAGCCGTCCTCGTCGTGGCCCTGGCGCCAGTAGCCGGAGATCGACAGGCGCTCGCGCGGCACGCCGCGGTCGAGGCGCAGGTGGCGGCGGAGCTCCTTCACGAAGCCCGCCTCGCCGTGCACGAAGGCGTGCACGTCGCCGGGCGGGAAGTCCAGCGCCGTGACCGCGGCGACCAGGGCCTCGCCGACCGGCGCGCCGTCCCGGTGGAGCCACTCCACCCGGGCGCCGGGCGGGGCGGTCAGCTCCTGCCGCTCCTCGGCCCCGGCCACCTCCAGATACGCGTACACCGGCACGCCCGCCGGCATCCGCTCCAGCGCCGCGGCGATGGCCGGCAGCGCGCTCTCGTCGCCCACGAGCAGGTGCCAGTCCGCGGCCGGGTCGGGGGAGTAGGCGCCGCCCGGGCCGAGGAAGAGCACCTCCTCGCCGGGCCGCGCGCCGCGCGCCCAGGGGCCGGCCAGCCCCTCGTCGCCGTGGACGACGAAGTCCACGGTGAGCAGCCGCGCCTCGGCGTCCCAGCTCCGCACGGTGTACGTGCGCATCGCGGGCCACGCCTCGCGCGGCAGGTCGCGGCGGACGACCTCCATGTCGAACGGCTCGGGGTAGGTGACGCCCGGCACGCGGAAGAGCAGCTTGATGTAGTGGTCGGTGTGCTCGCCGGCGGTGAAGGCGGCCAGGCCCTCCCCGCCCAGCACCAGCCGCACCATGTGCGGCGTCAGCCGCTCCGTGCTCACCACCTCGGCCCGATGGAGCATGGGCTTGCGACGTGCCGGACGCTCCGTACGCTCTGCCACGGAAGGCCTCCCCAGAAGTCCGCAATAGTTAGGATTACCTAACCTAACAGGTCACCCCGGGAGAACGGACAGCAGTCGCTGGAGCGAGCTCCCCAGCCCCCACCGGGCGGCGAGCGCGTCCAGTTCCTCGGGGCGGCGCGGACCGGCCGGCAGCGCCGGGTCGAACTCCGGCAGCGGCACGTCCGCCGCCACCCGGACGACGGCGGGCGCCACCG
Organism: Streptomyces sp. URMC 123; assembly: GCF_051386515.1. NCBI lineage: Bacteria > Bacillati > Actinomycetota > Actinomycetes > Kitasatosporales > Streptomycetaceae > Streptomyces > Streptomyces sp. URMC 123. Next base: position 12,784 of record NZ_JBPQTV010000127.1, read on the forward strand.
CCACGTACGCCCGCGCCTCGTCCAGCCGCTTGCGCTGGGACGGCGTGAGCGCGGAGGACGGGTCGTCCACGGCGGCCATGATCCCCGCGAGGTCCCCGAAGGCGGCCAGCAGCTTGGCGGCCGTCTTCTCGCCGATGCCGGGCACCCCCGGCAGCCCGTCGCTGGGGTCGCCCCGCAGCAGGGCGAGATCGGCGTACCCCGAGCCGTCCACCCCGTACTTCTCGCGCAGCGCCGCCTCGTCGACGAGCTGGAGCGTGCCCACGCCCTTGACCGGGTAGAGCACCCGGGCCGCACGCGCGTCGCTCACCAGCTGGAACAGATCGCGGTCGCCGGTGACGATGTCCACCGGCCCGGTAGCCCGGCCGGCGAGGGTGCCGATCACATCGTCCGCCTCGTACCCCGCCACGCCCACCCGGGCGATGCCGACCGCGTCGAGCACCGCCTCGATCACCGGCACCTGCGGGGACAGCGTGTCGGGGACCTCCTCCTCGTCCGTGCCGCCCGGCACCTCCTCGGCCACCCGGTGCGCCTTGTAACTCGGGATCAGATCCACCCGCCACTGGGGGCGCCAGTCGGCGTCCATGCACGCCACCAGCTCGTCCGGGCGGTGGTCCTGGACGAGCCGGGCGATGAAGTCGAGCAGCCCGCGCACCGCGTTCACGGGGGTGCCGTCGGGGGCCCGGACCGAGTCCGGCACCCCGAAGTAGGCGCGGAAGTACAGGGAAGCGGTGTCGAGGAGCATCAGGCGTCGCGTCACACGGCGATGATGCCGCACCCCACCGACAACGGGCGGCACCCCACCACCGCACGCCGCACGCCGTCACGCACCGCACCCCACCGCCGCGCACCGCACGCCACCACCGCCACACGTGAACTGGCTCACAAGACGGTTTGTGCTCGGACACTCCGGGCAGGCGCGCGCCTTGGAGCGAATCCGGCAGGAGTCTCTCGCGTCGTCCACGGCACCCGTGGCCGCCCGGAGCCCCACCGGTCGCGGGCCGACCCCGCGCCGCTCCGGCGACCTGTCAGGCGGGGGCGACGGGTCGCCTTTTCCGTGCGAACCGAGAGGTGTATGTGTCCAGGCTGCAAGCCGAGCATCTGTACAAGGTGTTCGGGCGACGACCCGATGAGGCGGTGCGACGGCTCCAGGACGGCGCCGACCGCGCCGACCTGAGAGCCGACGGCACCACCGCCGCGGTGATCGACGCCTCGTTCACCGTGGAGGCCGGCGAGATCTTCGTCGTCATGGGCCTCTCGGGCTCGGGCAAGTCGACCCTGCTGCGGATGCTCAACGGACTGCTGGAGCCCACCGCGGGACGGGTCCTCTTCGACGGCCAGGACCTCACCGCCCTGACGCCGCGTGAACTGCGCGCCGTCCGCTCCCGCAAGATCAGCATGGTGTTCCAGCACTTCGCGCTCTTCCCGCACCGCAGCGTGCTGGAGAACGCCGCCTACGGCCTGGAGGTGCAGGGCGTACCGCGCCCCGACCGCGAGCGCCGTGCCACCGAGGCCCTGGAGCTGGCCGGGCTCAAGGGCTGGGAGGACTCCTGGCCCGACGAGCTGTCCGGCGGCATGCAGCAGCGCGTGGGCTTGGCCCGCGCGCTGGCCACCGACGCCGATCTGCTGCTCATGGACGAGTCCTTCAGCGCCCTCGACCCACTGATCCGCCGCGACATGCAGGACCAGCTCCTGGAACTGCAGCGCCGGCTGAAGAAGACCATCGTCTTCATCACCCACGACCTCAACGAGGCCATGCGCCTGGGCGACCGGATCGCCGTGATGCGCGACGGCCGGATCGTGCAGAACGGCACCGCAGAGGACATCCTCGTCCGGCCGGCCAACGACTACGTGGCCTCCTTCATCCAGGACGTGGACCGCTCACGCGTTCTGACGGCCGGCTCCATCATGGCCGAGCCGAGCACCGTACTGAGCGAGACGGCCGGGGAGGACGGCGCGCCGCGCACCGTAGGGGAGATGCTCGCCGCGGCGCCCGCCACGGTCAGCGCGGACACCCCGCTCGCCGACCTGCTCGCCCCCGCGGCGAGCTGTACGGCCGCGGTCGCGGTCACCGACGGCGACGGCGACCTCGTGGGCGTGGTGGACCGCGACGCGCTGCTCACCGCGCTCGCCGTCACGCACGACGAGCACGACGAGCACGAGGACGGGCGGGGCTCCACGAACGCCGAGCCCCCCGCGAACACCACGAACGCCGAGCCCCCCATGAACACCGCGAAAACCGCCGCCCCCGCCGACACCACGAAGGCCGAGGACCCCAACGGCCCCAAGGGCGCCGCCGACACCGCGAGCGGCGCGGGCACCACCACGAGCCGCGGACACGACGACAAGGCGGCCGCCCGTGCCTGAGCTCTCCATCGGTACCCACGTCGAACGCGCCGTCGACTGGCTCCAGTCCCACCTCGGCCCCGTCTTCGACGGCGTCAACACCGTGCTGACCGGCATGTACGACGGCGTGAACGGCGTGCTCGGCGCGCCCGGACCGCTGCTGATGGCCGGCATCCTCGCTGTGATCGCCTGCTGGCTGCGCGGTCTCCTCGCCGGCGTGCTCGCCTTCGCCGGCTTCGCCGTCATCGACTCCGTCGGCCTCTGGTCCGAGGCGATGTCCACGCTGTCGCTCGTGCTCGTCGCCAGCGTCATCACCCTGGCCGTCGCCATCCCGCTGGGCATCTGGGCCGCGCGCAGCAAGGCCGTCTCCGCCGTACTGCGCCCGGTGCTCGACTTCATGCAGACCATGCCGGCCTTCGTCTACCTGATCCCCGGCGTGGTCTTCTTCAGCATCGGCGTCACCCCCGGCCTGGTGGCCACCATCATCTTCTCGATGCCGCCCGGCGTCCGGATGACCGAGCACGGCATCCGGCAGGTCGACGGCGAACTGGTCGAGGCCGCCCAGGCCTTCGGCACCAGCGAGCGGGCCACCCTGCTGCGGGTCCAGCTCCCGCTCGCCCTGCCCACCGTGATGGCCGGCGTCAACCAGGTCATCATGCTCGGCCTGTCCATGGTCGTCATCGCGGGCATGGCCGGCGCGGGCGGCCTCGGCGCGGCCGTGTACGACGCCGTCACCCGCGTCAACATCGGCCCCGGCTTCGAGAGCGGCCTGGCTGTCGTCATCCTCGCCATGTACCTGGACCGGATGACCGGCGCCCTCAACCAGCGGGTCTCCCCGCTCGGCCGGCGGGCCATGGCCAGGGCGCGCTCCGCCGCGGGCGGCGTCAAGGCGCTCAACTACCGCCCCGGCACGGCCGTCGCCGTCGTCGGCGTCGTGGTGCTCGCGCTGATCTCCACCGGGATGAACCTCACCGCCGGCGGCGGCTCCCGGGGCCTTGACGGCCCGGACGTCGGCAAGGGCAAGCGCCTCGACATCGGCTACATCCCCTGGGACGAGGGCATCGCCTCCACCTACCTCTGGAAGGAGATGCTGGAGCGCCGCGGCTACAAGCCCGACCTCAAGCAGCTGGACCCGGGCCCGCTCTACACCGCCCTGGCGGAGGACAAGCTCGACTTCCAGCTCGACTCCTGGCTGCCCACCACGCACAAGGAGTACTGGGACCGGTACGGCGACCGGCTGAACGACCTCGGCTCCTGGTACGGCCCGACCTCCCTGGAGCTGACGGTGCCGTCCTATGTGGAGGGCGTCGACTCGCTGGAGGATCTCAAGGGCAAGGGCGGCACGTTCAAGGGCAAGATCATCGGCATTGAGTCCAGCGCCGGGATGATGGGCACGCTCAACTCGTCCGTCCTCGAACAGTACGGGCTGAAGGGTGAGTACGAGGTGGTCTCCTCCAGCACCTCCACCATGCTCGCCGAGCTCAAGCGGTCGATGGACCGCAAGGAGCCGGTGGTCGTCACGCTGTGGTCCCCGCACTGGGCCTACAGCAAGTACGACCTGAAGAAGCTCGCCGACCCCAAGGGGGCCTGGGGCAAGGGCGACGAGGTGCACACCGTCGCGGCCAAGAGCTTCGCCGCCGACGAACCCACGGTCGCCGGCTGGCTGAAGAACTTCAGGATGTCGGAGAAGGAGCTCACCGGCCTGGAGAAGGAAATCCAGGACGCGGGCAAGGGCAAGGAGCAGCAGGCCGTCCGCGCCTGGCTCGACGACCACCCCGACGCGCTCGACCGATGGGCGCCCGTGCCCTCGTGACACGCGTGCTCCCGTAGCGGGAGTGCCGCTCGGAGGAGCGGGCTCCCGGCGCGAGGGTGCCGCCGCCCGTTCCCGGAGGGCGGCGGCACCCGCGGGGGGGGGGGGGGGGGGGGGGGGGGGGG
>NZ_JBPQTV010000128.1:0-17005 GCF_051386515.1 Streptomyces sp. URMC 123
CCCCCCCCCCCCCCCCCCCCCCCCCCCCCGCCGGTCAGGTGCCGGTCCGGGGTTCGGTGCGCCGGCGGGCGCCCAGGGCGCTGGTGGCCTTGTGCAGGGTGGTGGGGGCGTGGGGCGCGGGCCAGACCTGGAGGAGGTACTGCTCCATGGGGTCCGTCTCGGCTCGGCGGTCTTCGCCGTGGTCGCGGTGCCGGCCGGACACGCGTATGCGGTAGGCGCCGGGGCCCGGGATGGCGAGGGGCAGTTCCTCGTCCGGGGTGTATCCGGCGCCCCAGACCTCCATCCTCCGCCCGGGCCACGGCAGATTCATCTCGGCCACGTCCTGCCAGGGCCCGGGGTCGAGCGGGGGCGCTCCGCTCCAGGTCTCGGCGGTGACGTGGACGGTGCCGATGTGGGTGCCGCACAGCACGGCGGCTCCGCCGGCCACGGTCACCAGCAGGCCCGTCTCGTCGAAGTCGGCGTGGACGTCGTCCATGACCTCGGGGTCCAGAACCCGGAAGACGTTGTGCTCGATGAACAGCTCACCCGACTCACGCCGGAGCAGTTCAGCCATGGCCGCGTTCCTTGGTCGTACCGAGTGGGCAGCGGGCCGCGGGCGCGGCGTGGGCAGCCCCCGCGGCCTGGTGTGCGGTCCACGGTGTCAGACGGGACACTGGGACGAATACCTGGGCGGTGGCACGGCTCGGACGCCGGCCGGCGGGAGGATGATGCTGACCCAGAAGGGGTCTTCCTCCAAGAGCCGGTTGGCCTTGTACCAGGGGTTGCGGTAGTCGCGCCCCTCGGCGGTGTTCTGTGTGTCGGGCACCATGTGGCACGAGTAGTCCGGGTTCTTGGACGCGCCCTGGTGGGTGCTGGCGAACGGGTACTCGTCACACGACGTGCCGACCGGACGGGGCGTGTTCGGAGGGCAGGCCGTCGCCCGGTTCTTCTTGATGAGTTCTGTGTCCGCGGTGCGGGTCAGCACCGGACCGCGGCCTTTGACCCCCCAGGCGTTGTTGAGGTTGTTCTGCGCCCAGTAGATGTGCCAGGCGACCTGGTCGACCTTGGCGTCGAGCGTGGAGAGTTCATAGGTGGGCGTGTAGCGCGGGTACACGCATCCGCCTTTGCCCTGTGGACTGACGTACGGGGTGTTGTCGCAACGTACCGGGATGGGCGCGCCCACCATGCCGGTGCCTGCCTCGGCCCCCGGCAGATTCGGAATGACGGAGACGATGGGCACCATGGAGTCGGTGGTGATCTCCGTCCCCGGGGAAGAAACCGTCATGGTGTAGGTCTGGGTGGTGTCCAAGGGCAGCGGCTTGATGCCCCCGGCCGTGGCCTGGCAGGTGTCGCACTTGAGCGTGATGCTGCCGCTCAGGACCCGCGCGGTACCCGTGGCGTCGTGCAGCTTCAGCGTCACTGTGTGTTTCCACGCGCTACGGTCGCGCGGGTCCAGTTTCGCCTCGGACTTCTCGTCCAATAGCGCCGTCCCGGTGATTTGCCCAGTCCTCCTGTCTCTCACCTCTACCGGCACCGTGGCGATGTAGCAGGACTCGGTCCGGTCGTAGTCCGGGTCGCCTCCTTGAAGTCTGCATGGTCAGCAGTGGCACGACGATGGCGGCGGATGCCACAGCGGCGGCGAGGCGGCTGCGTCGGCCTAAGTGCTCCTTCAAAGGGTGTCCCTTCAATGAGGCCCATGCGCGGACCCGCGCATGCTGTTGCAGACGAACCGAAGGGTCAAGACCCCTTGGCCCCGGAGAGCTTCAATCGGCCATCGCGCCTCTCCGGCGGGCGGATCGGTGAATCCCTGGTGTGCGGCTGCGGGTACGAGGCGAGGGCGACGCCGGCCGGAAGGCGGTTCAGGTCCCGCCCCGGGACAAGCCCGGGGTCGTCGGCGACGTCGGCGACGTCGCCCGCGATGCCACCGGCAACCTCGCCAGGAGCACGGCCCGTTCCTCCTCGAACGCCGGGTCCGCCTGATACTCGGAGTGCCCCAGCAGCGGCGCCGGCAGCGGATGCTCCGCCGTGCGCCCGTACGCGAGCGGGTCCCTGAGCGCCGCCCGGTCCACCTCGGGGCACGGCTGCCCCTCGGCCGTCTCGCTCGCGGGAACGCGGACCGGCCCCCCGATCGGGTCCGTCGCCCGGTGCAGATTGCGCCAGCAGTTCAGCTCCCGGTGGAGGGCCCGCAGCGGCCCGGGCCCGAAGTACGCGGGGAACCAGCGCCCGTACAGCCGTTCGAGCGGCGACCCGTACGTCAGCAGGGCCACCCTGCGCCGCGTGCGGTGGTCGAGCTGCCACGCCGCGGCCGCCGCCAGCACGCTGCCCTGCGAGTGGCCGGAGAGCACCAGGCGCCCGCCGGTCCGCTCGGTCCACGTGGCCATCCGCCAGGTGAGGTCCGGCACGGCGCGCTCCGCGTAGCAGGGCGGCGCGAACGGATGCGCGGCCCGCGGCCAGAACGTGCCGACGTCCCACAGGATGCCGATCGTCCGCCGGGCCGCCGCGTCGCGGTACGCCCGCCGCCCCCACGTCACGAAGAGCACGAACCCGAAGCCGATCAGCCAGGACCCCAGCGCCTGCGAGGTCTGCGCGGCGGCCGCCACGGGCCCAGGTCCCTCCTCCGCCGCCTGCCCCGGCACATCCCCCGTGCCCCACGCGCCGAGCACGGCGAGACCGCCCAGGACCAGCGTGGCCAGCGCCGTCGAGCCGACGAACCAGGGCGTGCGGTCGGTGAGCCCGGCGCGGGCGATCGCTCCGGCGATCCGCCGGGTGCGGGCGGTGTCGGGCCGCTCCCCGGGGTACGCGCCGGGCACCGTACGGATCAGCCGCCGCCGCACCCGCCAGGCCCGTACGGCCGTCGCGCCCGCGAGGGCCACGACCACGGCGAGCAGCGGCGGTATGGCGGACGCCTGCCAGGTGAGCACGACGGGCGGCCCCGGGATCGGCCCGCCGTCCATGCCGGGGGTGGCGCCGCCGTCAAGCCAGTCCGCGACCCGCTGGGCGACCCCGCCGGAGATCACCCCGCCGAGCGCGCAGCCGAGGACGGCCACGGCGGGCCCGCCGAGCCCGTACAGCGCCGTGCGGCCGGCGGGGGCGGCGCGGTGCAGGACCAGGGCCGCGGCGGCGAGCAGCACGATCAACAGTCCCTGGGCGATGCCGATCAGCCCGAACGTCTCGTCGCCGGGCAGCCGGCCCCACGACACCCAGCCGGGCCGGGACCACGCGGCGTACAGCGCGCAGAGCACCAGCAGGCCCAGCGCCACCCCGGGCAGGGCGCGCACCACCGCCCGGTCCACCCGGTCGTCCGGCGCCGACTCGCTGCGCCCCCTGCGGCACACCACCCAGACGACGAAGGCGCCGGCCGCCGTCAGGACGGCGAGCAGCGCCCAGCCGGCGGCGTCCAGCGCCGTGCCCCCGCCCGGGGCGCGGTCGTGCCGGGAGGCGGCCGCGGCGAGGGCGGCGGCGACGGTGAGGAAGCCCGCGGCGGTGTGGGCGGCGCGCAGCCGGGCGACGAGCCGCCGCCCGTACCAGAAGCCGGGCAGACGCAGCGCGGGCCGGTCCCCGGCCCCGGGGGCGTCCTCGGGGTCGTCCTCGGCGACCGGCCGGGCGGGCGGCGCCTGCGTCTCGTACGCGCTCCAGGTGCGGTGCGAGAGCCACCACAGCAGGACGGTGAGCGCGGTGGGGACGAGCGCGGCGAGGGCGAGCCTGCGGCCCGGCGCGCTCCACCAGCCGCCGTGCCGGGGGGACAGGAAGCCGAGCCAGGACTTGCCCTCGGCGCAGCCGGCCGCGCCCGCGCACTGCCAGGCCGCCAGGTCGAGCGCCACCTCGCAGACGGCGGCGACGAGCAGCACGGTGAGGCTGAGGGCGATCAGCCGCACCAGGACGCCGTAGAGGCGGGCGGTGGCGCACCGGCCGCGCGTGCCGGGGCGCATCCAGTGGGTGAGGTTGACGACCATGAAGGGCAGGAGCAGCAGCCACAGCGCCCGGATGCCGTTGCCGGAGGTCAGATTGGACCAGCAGTACGCCTCCGGGACGGGCCGCTCGCGGTAGCGGTCCGGGTGCCGCTCCGCCTCCCAGTCGTCGGTGCGGCGGTGGATGCCGGCCGTGTCGTCGCCGGTGATCCGTACGGTGCGCGGGTCGCCGAGCATCTTCTCGGGCGTGGCGCCCCCCACGCCGTGCACGAGCAGTTCCAGGGCGAGCCCCGGCGCTTCCCCGCCACCTGTGCCGCCGCCACTGTCGCTGCCGCTGCGGGCCGTGCCGCCACCGCCGTCCGGGCCGCCGCCGCTCTCGACCGCCCGCCCGCCCTCGTCCGCCCGCCCGCTCCGTATCGCCGCTGCCGTGTCCGGCTGCATGCTCGACGCCCCCGAGTGTCGTGCGCGTCCCCGTGTCCCGCCGCGCTCCGTCCCGACCAGGATCGCGCCCCGCGCACGCCCGTGCGGGGCGTTCGCGCACAGCCGTCGCGCCGGATCGCGCCCCGATCCCCTGTGGGAGGATGAGCCCACGCGTGTGACCAGGACGTACGTCGAAGGGACCGGCCGGGTGAGCGACCACCAGAACCTCCTCGCGGAGCAGCGGCGCGCCCTGATCCTCGACGAGGTCAGGCGGCGGGGCGGGGTGCGCGTCAACGAGCTCACCCGGAAGCTGAAGGTCTCCGACATGACGGTCCGGCGCGATCTGGACACCCTGGCCCGCCAGGGGGTGGTCGAGAAGGTGCACGGCGGCGCGGTGCCGGTCGTGGAGGCCAGCGCCTACGAGCCGGGCTTCGAGGCGAAGTCCTCGCTGGAGCGGGGCGCCAAGGAGGACATCGCGCGGGCCGCCGCGGCGATGGCGGCGCCCGGGAGCGCGATCGCGCTGGCCGGCGGGACCACGGCGTACGCGCTCGCCCATCGGCTGCTGGAGGTGCCGGACCTGACGGTGGTCACCAACTCGGTGCGGGTGGCGGACGTGTTCTACGCGGCCCAGCGCGCGGCGGCTGCCCAGGGCGCGGCGGCGGCCCCGTGCGTGGCGGCCGACCGCTCGGCGGCTCCCGGCGGGCCGGGAGCGGCCGGGCCCGGGGCGGCCACGGTGGTGCTCACGGGCGGCGTGCGCACCCCGTCGGACACCCTGGTGGGGCCGGTCGCGGACGCCGCGATCCGCTCCCTCCACTTCGACGTGCTCTTCCTCGGGGTGCACGGCATATCCGTGGAGGCCGGCCTGTCCACGCCCAATCTGGCGGAGGCCGAGACCAATCGGCGGTTCGTACGGGCCGCGCGCCGGGTGGTGGTGATCGCCGACCACACCAAGTGGGGGACGGTGGGCCTCAGTTCCTTCGCGTCGCTGGACGAGGTGGACGCGCTGGTGACGGACGCCGGCCTGCCGCCGGCCGCGCGGGCGGCGGCGCGGGAGCACCTGGGTGAACTGGTGATCGCCGGCGCGGGCGGTACCGCAGACAACTGACGGTGCGTCAACTAAAGTGGCGCACCGCCGTGCCGCCGCCGTGGTTCGGGCCAGGTCTTCGCTGGAGGTGCATGTCCGATGGCACGCCGCCCCGGAACCGACGCACACCGTTCCGGAACCACCGCACGCCGGCTCCGCCCCGTCGGGCCGGAGTTCCTCGAGTCCGCGCCGCTGCGGCTGGCCTTCGCCGAGCACATGACGGCCGACCCCGAGCAGGTCTTCCCCCGGCTGGCCGAGGACGTGGCGGGCTGGAGCCGGTGGTTCCGGGCCGTGGCCGTGGCCCGGCCCGAGGACGGCGGCAAACGCCGCACGGTCGTGCTGCGGAGCGGCACCCGCTTCACCGAGACGATCGTCGCCTGTGACGCGCCCGAGCGGTACGCCTACCGCGTCGACGAGACCAACGCCCCCGGGCCGCGCGCCCTGCTGGAGGAGTGGCGGCTGGCCCCGGCGGCCACGGGTACGCGCCTGTGCTGGACGGTGGCCGTGGACGCGCCGGGCCCGGTGCTGCTGGGGCTCCGGGTGGCCCGGCCGGGCGTCGTACGGGCGTTCCGCGACGCGGTGCGCCGGCTCGACCGCCACATCGCCGAGGCGCCGCGCTGAGGCCGCGCGTCGAGGGCCCGCGCCAAGGTCGCATGCCAGGGTCCGCGTCGAAGGCCCGCGTCGAGACCCGCTCAACCCTCGGGCCAGACGCCCGTCGCGAGCAGGGAGTCGATCGCCGCCGCGTACGGCGCGATGTCCAGGCCCTGTTCCGCCAGCCACGCGTCGGAGTAGTACGTGTCGAGATAGCGCTCGCCGGGGTCGCAGATCAGCGTGACCACGCTGCCCGCGCGGCCCCGCGCCACCATCTCGGCCACGATCTTCAGCGCGCTCCACAGCCCCGTCCCCGTGGAGCCGCCCGCCCGGCGGCCGATCCGCCGCTCCAGCGCCCGTACGGCGGCCACGCTCGCCGCGTCCGGCACCCGCATCATCCGGTCGACGACCTGCGGCAGGAAGCTGGGCTCCATCCGGGGCCGGCCGATGCCCTCGATGCGGGACCGGTGCCCGCACGTGGCGTGCGGGTCGTCGCGCGTCCAGCCCTCGAAGAAGCAGGAGTTCTCGGGGTCGGCGACGCAGACGAGCGTGTCGTGGCCCATGTAGCGGATGTAGCGGGCGATGGTGGCGGAGGTGCCGCCGGTGCCCGCCGTGGCGACGATCCAGGCGGGCTCGGGGTGGCGCTCGCGGCGGAGCTGCTCGTAGACGGACTCGGCGATGTTGTTGTTGCCGCGCCAGTCGGTGGCCCGCTCGGCGTAGGCGAACTGGTCCATGTAGTGACCGCCGGTGTGGACCGCGAGTTCGGCCGCCACCCGGTACATGCTGTGCGCGTCGTCCACGAAATGGCAGCGGCCGCCGTGGAACTCGATGAGCCGGGTCTTCTCCCGGCTGGTGGCGCGGGGCATGACGGCGATGAAGGGCACGTCGATCAGCTGGGCGAAGTACGCCTCGGACACGGCCGTCGAGCCGCTGGACGCCTCGATCACCGGCCTGCCGGGCCGCACCCAGCCGTTGCACAGCCCATGGAGGAACAGCGAGCGCGCCAGGCGGTGCTTGAGGCTTCCGGTGGGGTGCGTCGACTCGTCCTTCAGGTAGAGGTCGACGCCCCAGTGGGCGGGCAGCGGGAAGCGCAGCAGATGGGTGTCGGCGGAGCGGTTGGCGTCCGCCCGCACCGCGCGCACGGCCTCCTTCAGCCAGCCGCGGTACGCCGGATCGCTCCGGTCCACGTCGGCCGTCACCAGCGGGGCGCCGCCGGCGTGCGGCCCCGCTCCGGTCGCGCTCACCCGCCCGGCTCCACGGCGCCACCTCCGCCCGAAATGTCCGACTCGGTCATGTCCGATCATAAGGGGCCACTGGTGTGATGGCCCGGCCGCGGGCAGACTTCCCAGCAGCACGGCATGCGCCACGCACGCACGTGCCGGCGACGCGGACACGGACACGGACGTGGACACGGGCGTGGACGCGGGCGCGTGACGGCGACGCACACACGCGCGTACGGGCACGCACAGCGGACGCGCACACGCGGACGTACGCGCTGACGCACACACGCAGACGCACACACGCACACACAGGTGACAGCGGCGGCCGGAGCGGCGCGACGGCGACCACGACGGCCGATGAGCGCCGGAGGGGGCGACTGGGAGATGGCGGAGACGGAATTCACCGCGACGGGCGTGCGGATCGGCCGGTGGTTGCGTTCTCTCACCCGGGCGGGACAGGTCCGGATCAGTGACGGCCGACTGATGCTGCTGACCAGTTACGGCAGCGAGATCGACAGCGCGCCGGTCCACTCGGTGCGGGCGGGCCGGCCCTGGTTCGCCACCGGCGACCGGGCGGCGGCCGTCGTCAACGGCACGCGCTACCACCTGACGCTCAGCGAGCGCGACCCCGCCCCCGGGGAGGCCGGCCCTCCGGCGGTGCGCAGCCTGCTGGACGCCATCCGTACGGCCGGCGGGCACACCGCGTAAAGCGGCGCACACGATGCGCGAGTTGCGCCCGAGGGGAACCGGGGCGACCCTGGTGGGACATCACTGAGGGTTGACCGGCGGTGACGGCTCGGACCGGCACGCCGGGAAGGGGCCGACAGGGCCGCCACCTGTGCCACCTGTGGGCCGCACGCCGTCTTCCGGACCTCACCAGGGAGTCGCAGCCGTGATCAGCAAGCCAAGCAGGCACTGCACGGTGGAGCTCCAAGCCCTGCCGCCGCGGATCGGCCAGGTCCGCAGAATCGTCTCTGCCCAGTTGCGCTACTGGCGCCTCGACGCACTCATCGATTCCGCGGCACTCGGGGTCACCGAGCTGCTCACCAATGTCCATCGCCATGTCGAGCCCGACAAGCGGTGCACGGTGGAAATCGCCCTCACCCCGGACCGGTTGACGGTCTCGGTCTACGACAGCGACCCCCGGGTGCCGACACTGCGTGCCGCGGGGGCCTCGGCCACGTACGGCCGGGGCCTGGAGCTCGTCGCCTCGATCAGCGAGAGCTGGGGCGCGCGGGAACTGGACGGCGGCGGCAAGGTGGTGTGGTTCTCGCTGCCCGCCCCGACGAGCGCGGCGGCCCGGCCCGCGGCGGGCTCCCCGAGGATCTCGCTCCGCACGGCGACGCCCGGAGCGGCCCCGGAGCCGGCGCGCGCCTCGTCCCGTACCCCTGTCGGGCCGCCCGCGCTGCCCGCCCGGGCCCCCGTGCCGGCGCTCGCCCCCGCACTGGCGGCCAGAACCGCGTACGGCCCGCCGGGCCCGGCGGCGCCCCACGGCACCCCGGACCCGCCCCGCCGCACGGTGATCCGCTGACCGCGGCGCCCCGCCCGCCGTAGGGGGCCCTACACCCCCAGCGCGCCGAGGGGGTCGTCGAGGACCGGCTGCCAGGCCAACTCCGCCGCGCCGACCAGGCTGTTGTGGTCGAGCGTGCACGGCAGGATCGGCACGCCCCCGCTCCGGCCCCACAGGCTGCGGTCCGCCACGACGGCCCGCAGGCGCTCCGGGTCGGCGGCGAGCAGCTCCCGGTGGAGGCCGCCGAGGATGATCCGGTCGGGGTTGAGGATGTTGACGAGCCCGGCGAGGCCGAGCCCCAGCCGGTCGATGAGCCGGTGCGCGGCGTCCCGGACGGCGGGGTCGCCGTGGTGCGTGCGGAGCAGGTCGCGGGCCTGCTGGAGCAGCGAGCCCTCGGGCCCCGGCGTGCGGCCGGCCGCCGTGAGGAAGGCGAGCGGGTCGGCCTCGATGTCGAGGCAGCCGCGGCTGCCGCAGTGACAGGGCCGGCCCTCGGGGTTGACCGCGAGGTGGCCGACCTCCAGGGCCAGCCCCGAGCTGCCCGTGTGCAGCCGCCCGTCGAGCACGAGCGCCCCGCCGACGCCGCGGTGGCCGGTGGCCACGCAGAGCAGATGGCGGGCGCCCCGGCCCGCCCCGTGCCGGTGTTCGGCCAGCGCCGCGAGGTTGACGTCGTTGCCGGTGAACGTGGCGCGCGGCGCGGCGTCCGGGCCGGCGATCCCCGCCTCCCGCACCCGCTCCGCGAAGATCTCCCGCACGGGCGCGCCGGCCGGCCAGGCCACATGGATGGGGTTGAGCGCGGTGCCCTCGGGCTCCGCCACCGCCGAGGGAACGGCGAGCCCCGCGCCGAGGCAGCGCCGCCCCGTCTCGCGCAGCAGCTGCGCGCCGGCGTCGACGACGGCCGAGAGCACGCCCGCCGGGTCCGCCGGAACGGTCATGCAGCCGGGGGCGGTTGCCACGATCCGGCCGCCGAGGCCGACGAGCGCGGCGCGGAAGCCGTCCGAGTGGATCTGGGCGGCGAGGACGACCGGGCCGTCCGGGTCGATGGACAGCCGGTGGGAGGGCCGCCCCTGCGACCCGGCCGCGGCGGCCGGCCGGGAGTCGACCCTGATCAGTCCGAGGGCCTCCAGCTCGGCCGCGACGGCGCCCGCGGTGGCCCGGGTGACCCCCAGTTCGGCGGTGAGGACGGCGCGGGTGGGCGCGCGGCCGGTGTGTACGAGCTCCAGGGCCGGCCCGAGGGCGCTCCGGCCTCTCTCCAGCCGTGTTGTCCGAGTCTGGGTCACGTGCACATTGTGACTTTGTATCGACCGCGAACAAAATGGGCCACGCCCGATGGCCGGACGGGGTGGGTCAACGGGGTGGATCGAGGCGGGTCGGCGGGGCGGATCAGGCGACGCGCTCGCCCAGCATACGGGCGAGCACCGCGCGCTGGACGGGCAGCACCTCGGCGTGCCGGGCCCGTCCCGCGTCGGTCAGGGCGACCCGTACGCCGCGCCGGTCCTCGCTGCACATGCCCCGCGTGACCAGCCCGTCCTTCTCCAGCCGCGCGACCAGGCGGGAGAGTGCGCTCTGGCTCAGATGCACCCGGTCGGCCAGCTCCTGGACGCGGTAGGCGCAGCCGCCGTCCGGCGCGCCGCCCTCGGCGAGCACGTCGAGCACCTCGAAGTCGCTGGCCCCGAGGCCGTGGGGGTGCAGCTCGCGGTCGAGCTCGCACACCGTGTGGGCGTGCACGGCGAGGATGTCGCGCCACTGCTCCACCAGTGCTCGCTCGGCCTTCTTCGCTGCCATGGCGGCACGGTACCAACCGCGGTCACATCGTTGCAACCGAATTAAATGCACTTGCACTCAATGCATATGCATGTAGATTGCTCTCCCATGACCGCCTCAACCGTCCCCACGGCCGACGTCCCCACGGCCGCAGAACACCTCGCCGTTCAGCACGGCGAACAGCTCACGGAACGGCTGCCCGAACAGCCCGCCGCGCACGACAGCACGCAGGACCGCTGGAGCCCCCGCCTGTGGGGCACCCTCCTCGTGCTGTGCGCCGCGATGTTCCTCGACGCTCTCGACGTCTCCATGGTCGGCGTCGCCCTGCCCTCCATCGCCGCCGACCTCGACCTCTCCACCGCCACCCTCCAGTGGATCGTCAGCGGCTACATCCTGGGCTACGGCGGCCTGTTGCTCCTCGGCGGCCGCGCCGCCGATCTGCTCGGCCGCCGCCAGGTCTTCCTGATAGCCCTGGCCGTCTTCGCCGTCGCCTCGCTGCTCGGCGGGCTCGTCGACTCCGGGCCGCTGCTCATCGCGAGCCGCTTCATCAAGGGCCTCAGCGCCGCGTTCACCGCTCCGGCCGGCCTGTCCATCATCACCACGACGTTCGCCGAGGGCCCGGTCCGCAACCGCGCCCTGAGCATCTACACCACCTGCGCCGCCACCGGCTTCTCCATGGGCCTGGTGCTCTCCGGCGTGCTCACCGAGCTGAGCTGGCGCTGGACCATGCTGCTGCCCGTCCCGGTCGCGCTGCTGGCCCTCGTCGTCGGCCTGCGGCTGATCCCGCGCAGCGAGCGCGAGAGCGCCAAGGGCGGCTACGACCTGCCCGGCGCGTTCACCGGCACCGCCGCCATGCTGCTGCTGGTCTTCAGCGTGGTCGAGGCCCCGGAGGTCGGCTGGACCTCCGCCCGCACGCTGATCTCCTTCGTCGCCGTCGTCGTCCTGCTCACCGCGTTCGTGCTGATCGAGCGGCGCACCGCGCACCCGCTGATCCGGCTGGGCGCGCTCCGCTCCGGCAGCCTGGTGCGCGCCAACCTCGCCGGTGCCGCGTTCTTCGGCTCCTACGTCGGCTTCCAGTTCCTGGTGACGCAGTACATGCAGTCGCTGCTCGGCTGGTCCGCGCTGCAGACCGCGCTCGCGTTCCTGCCCGCCGGCGCGCTGGTGGCGCTCTCCTCCACGAAGATCGGCTCGGTGGTCGACCGCTTCGGCACCCCGCGCGTGATCGTCGTCGGCCTCGCCCTGCTGGTGCTCGGCTACGCGCTCTTCCTCCGCGTCGACCTCGACCCGCGGTACGCGGCCGTCATCCTGCCGTCGATGCTGCTGATCGGCGCGGCCTGCGCGCTCACCTTCCCCTCGCTCAACATCCAGGCCACCAACGGGGTCGCCGACAGCGAGCAGGGCATGGTCTCCGGTCTGCTGCACACCTCGTTCCAGGTGGGCGGCGCGCTCTTCCTCGCGGTGGTCACCGCGGTGATCACGGCCGGCGCCGGGGAGGGCGACACCCCGCGCCAGGTGCTCGACAGCTACCGGCCCGGGTTCGTCGTGGTCGCCGTGATCGCCTTCGCCGGCCTGCTCGTCGCCCTGACGGGGCTGCGGGGACGGCGTACGGGCGTGGGCGCCGACCGCGCGGAGACGGCCGCGGGCTCCGTGGCGCGCGGCTGAGCCCAGCGCCGTACGACCTCAACGCCGTAGGACCTCAACGCCGGACGGGCCGCAGCCGCGGCCCGTCCGGCGCGTCGGGTCACGTCGGGAGCCGCCGTCAGGGCAGCTCCGGCAGATCCTCCGGATAGAGCAGCGTGAGCTCGTCCTTGCCGGCCTCCGCGAGCCGCGCCACCCGCCCCGCGTGCCGTTCCACCATCGCCTCGAACGTCTGCCGCGCCGTGCGACCGTTGCCGAACGCCGGCCCCTTGGGCAGCTCCGTGAAGTACTTCAGCAGCGCCTCCGCCGCCCCCTCGCCGATGCGGTACTCGTGCTCCTCCGCCTGCTGCTCCACGATCCGCAGCAGCTCCTCGGGCGCGTAGTCGCCGAAGGTGATCGTGCGGGAGAAGCGGGACGCCACCCCGGGGTTGACGGTCAGGAAGCGGCGCATCTCGGCGGTGTAGCCCGCGACGATCACCACCACCTCGTCCCGGTGGTCCTCCATGAGCTTCACCAGCGTGTCGATCGCCTCGCGGCCGAAGTCGCGCCCGGAGTCCTCCGGCGAGAGGGCGTACGCCTCGTCGATGAACAGCACCCCGCCCCGGGCCCGGTCGAACGCCTCCTGGGTGCGGATCGCGGTCGAGCCGATGTGCTCGCCCACCAGGTCGACCCGGGAGACCTCCACCAGATGGCCGCGCTCCAGCACCCCCAGCGAGGCGAGGATCTCCCCGTAGAGGCGGGCCACGGTGGTCTTGCCCGTGCCGGGGGAGCCGGTGAACACCAGGTGCCGGCGCACGGAGGCCGCCTTGAGGCCCGCGCGCTGCCGGCGGCGGCCGACCTCGATCATGTCGGTGAGCGCCCGCACCTCCCGCTTGACGCTCTCCAGGCCGACCAGCGCGTCCAGTTCGCCGAGCACCGCCGCGGCGGGCCGCACGGTCACCGGCTCCGCCGCTGGCGCCGCGGCCACCGCTCCCGCCGCCGGCGCGGTCTCCCGCGCCGCCGAGCGCGCGGGCACCGCACCGATCAGCAGCCCCGTCGTCCGGGTCACCGCCCCCGCCTCGGCGTCGGCGAGGGCCGCGGCCCGTACGGCGCTCTCGTCGCTCGTGCAGCCCTCGCTCACCGGGCCGTCCTCGGCGAACTCGTAGCCGCCCCGGGCGCAGCGCTCCGCGCGACAGCCGGTGAGGGTGGTGCGACAGCCGTCGATGATGTGGAAGCCGTAGCCGGCGCTGCCGGTGACCCGGCAGTCCGAGAACGTGCCCCGGCCCCCGGCGGACACATAGAAGCCCGCCTCGGACGGCGAGTCGACCGCGCAGCGCTCGACGGTGGGGTCCGCGCCCTTGGTGACGATCACACCGGTGGCCGCCGCGTCGATGGCGCAGCCGGTGAGCGTGCCGCCGCTGCCGTGGTCCCGGAACCAGGCGCCGGTCGCCACGTCCCGGATGCGGCAGTCGTCGAGCCGGACGTCGGCGCCGTCGCTCACCGACACCGCCGTGTTGCGCACCTGCGCGATGTCGCTGTCCACCACCTCGGCGCGGGACCCGCGGTCGAGCACGAACAGCGCGTCCGGCACCGCCCGCACCCGGCAGGACTCCAGCGACACCGTGGCCCCGTCGCTCACCCACACCGCGGGGTAGTCGCCCGTGCTGTCGTAGATCTCGCTGTGGTCGGCGGCCACCCGGGTCCCCGGGTCCCACACCGACAGACCGTTCCGCCCGAAGCGCCGCACCGTGCCGCGGGTGAGCGTGAGCACCGAACGCGACCGCAGGTCGACGGCGTTCTCCGGGATGTCGTGGATCTCGCAGTCGGTGAGGGTGAGCACGGCGTCGGTGTCCAGCGTGATCCCGTCGGCCGAGGTGCGGTGCACCGTGCAGTCGGCGAGCCGGGCGGCGGCGCGGTCGGCCAGCCGCACCCCGGCGCCCTGGATCTCGTACACCTCGCAGCCGAACGCCTCGACGGTGGTGCCCTCGCCGGTCAGCGCGAGCCCCGCACCCGAGGCGTGGTGCACCCGGCAGCGCTCCAGCCGGGGGTGGGCGGCCCCGCGCACGGCGATGCCCGACTGGCCCGCCGAGACCACCTCGCACTCCTCGAACAGCCCCCCGGCGCCGTCGAGCACGCTGATGCCGACCCCGGCGGGGTTGTCGACCGTGCACCGCCGGACGGTCGGCCGCGCCCCGCCGCGCACCTCGATGCCGGCGGCCGAGCGCGTGGTCAGCCGCAGTTCGGTCAGCTCCGGGGCCCCGCCCTCGATCAACAGGGCGGGCGCGGTGGTGTCCTGGCCCTCCAGGTGCAGGTCCTGGACGATCGCCGAGGCGGCCAGGGTGAGGGCCACACCGTCGGTGGGCGCGATCCGTACGGCGCCGCGCGCCCCCTCGGGCCCGCGCAGCGTGACGGCCCGGCGCACCACCAGGTTCTCCCGGTAGGTGCCGGGGGTCAGGCAGAGGACGTCGCCGTCGCCGGCGGCCTCCAGGGCGGCGGCGAGAGAGCTGTACTCCCCGGTGCGGCGCCGCCACCGCGACGTGCCGGTGTGCGTCACCTGGACCGTGCCCTGTGGTGCCATAGTCCTGCTGTGCCCCCACCTCGTGCGTGTGTTCAGCGCGTACGGCTTTGCGGCGGCCGGGGAACGGCCGCTGCTCCACCGTAGCGTGCGCGGGCGGGGGAGTTGCCCGGTCAGCCGCCGGTGTACCTCACTCGATGACCTCCACCGGGTCACCGACGCGCAGCGTTCCGCCGCCCTCGGGAATGATGTTCTGGCCGAAGACCAGCTGACCGCCCCGCCGGCGGTGCCGGGCGAGGGTCCACAGCGGCTCCCGGCCGCGCTCGGCGGTCCGCTGGTCGGTCGTGGTCACCACGCAGCGGCCGCACGGCTTGGCGACCCGGAAGACGACCTCGCCGACGCGCAGGCGCCGCCAGCCGTCCTCGGCCCACGGCTCGACGCCGTCCACCACCGCGTTCGGCCGGAACCGGTCCATCGGCAGGGGGCCCTCCTGGGCGTGCTCGCCCCGGGCGATCAGGGAGTTGAGCGCCTCCAGGGAGGCGGTGGTGGTCAGCAGCAGCGGAAAGCCGTCGGCGAACGTCACCACGTCCCCGGGCCGGCCGTACGCGGGGTCGACACCCCGCCGCACGGCCGGGTCGTCGAGGTGCACCAGGGTGACCGGCTTCCCCAGGTGCGCCCCGAACCAGGCGTCCGCCGCCGGACCGGCCGGCACGCCCTCCACCTTGTCCTTCCAGATCTCCACCGCCAGGGTCGGCCCCGGGGCGGGGACGGCGACCGTCAGCGGGTCGAGCCCCGGCGCGTGCAGACGTATGCCGACGGCGTCGGGGCGGCCCTCGTCGAGCGGCTCGGCGCGGACCTCGGCGAGCCGGGGCAACTGCCGCTGGGTGAGGAACCGGCCGTCCGCGCCCACGAGCATCCACCGGCGGTCCCCGGCCAGCCCCCACGGCTCCACCCGCGCCGTGCGGGGCGCGTATCCCTGGGCCGACTTGACCGGGAAGACGTGGAGTGAGTGGAGGACCGGAGGCGCCATGTGATCAGTCTGCCAGGGGAGGTGTCAGTACCCCCGACCCGGGTAGGGACGGCCGTACTGGTCCTCGTACGGGGCCGGGGCGGGCGCCGGTCGGGGGGCCATCGGGCGCGGTGCGGCGGGCCGCATCGCCTCGTAGCCGGTCGCGGCGGCGGCGGGCGCCGGGTACTGCTGCGGGCCCGGGTAGCCGCGCGGGGCGGCGGCCTGCTGCGGGATGTACGGCGCCGGGGCGTGCTGGAGCGGCGCGTGGGCGTGCGCCTGCTGGAGCGGCGCGGGCTGCGGCGCGGCGGCCGGGTAGCCGTGCGGCGGGGTGTGGTGATGGGAGGGCGCGGCCGGCAGGGCGGGCAGCGCGGAGGGCAGCGCCGGCAGGTTGCCGCCGGCGTCGTACGGCGAGGGCACGCGGATCGGAGCGATCTGCGGGGTGCCCCGTTCCGCGACAAGGCTGTCGTAGATCGGGGTGTCCGGGAAGGACGGCGCGGAGTAGTAGCCGCCACCGTAGGTGGAGCGGGGGGAGGTCATGCTCCATAAGTTAAGCCCACGATGTGTTCGTTGGGGAGACCGATAAGAGGGTTGTTTCGCGTGTTCGGAGTGACTATGAGGACTTAATGTGCCCGAACACGGGAAAAACGGTCCTCTTCAGGTGTACGAATCGTGTAAAGAGCGGGTTACCGGCGGTTGGCCGGAAGCAGCCCCCGTGGGGCCGCTACCACGCCGTCCCCCCTCGGCAATAGGTTGTCCCTGGACGAATCAGTCACCGGCCGCGCTCCGGGCCCGGTGACCCGGACGGGCCCGAGAGGGGACGAGCATGAGCATGCGGAAGGGCACGAACGTGCCGGTGCCGGTGTCCGCGGTACGCGTCGAGCTGGGGTGGCGCCGCGGCCCGGGGGTGCCGGACGCGGACGCCTCCGCGCTGCTGCTCCAGGGCTCCGGCAAGGTCCGCTCGGACGCCGACTTCGTCTTCTACAACCAGCCCGCCCACGCCTCCGGGGCGGTGCGCCACGAGTCCAAGCGGACCAGCGGGGACGCGGTGACCGACACCCTCGCGATCGACCTGGCGGCCGTCGAACCGGCCGTGGAGACGGTGGTGCTGGCGGCCTCCGCGGATGGGGGCACTTTCGGCCAGGTTCCGGGACTGCACATCCGGTTGGTCGACGCGTCGAGCGGCGCGGAGCTCGCCCGCTTCGACAGCGAGGACGCCACCGTCGAGTCCGCCTTCGTCCTCGGCGAGCTCTACCGCCGCCAGGGCTCCTGGAAGTTCCGGGCCGTCGGACAGGGCTACGACAACGGACTGGCGGGGCTCGCCACGGACTTCGGGATCGCGGTGGACGAGCCGCAGCGGACCCCCGCCCCGGCGTCTCCTCCTCCCGCCCCGG
>NZ_JBPQTV010000129.1:0-16893 GCF_051386515.1 Streptomyces sp. URMC 123
GGGCCGGGTGGCGAGCCAGTCGAGGAGCCGGCTGACGTCCGCCACCTCGCGGTCGGGCGCGTTGAGACCGATGCGGCCGCCGGACCGGCCGAAGCCGCGGGCGGTCCAGGTCAGCACGGCATAGCCCTGCCGGGCCAGCGACTCGGCCTGCTCGCGCAGGTCGTCCTTGTCACCGCCGAAGCCATGGCCGAGGAGGACGGCGGGGCGGCGCTCGCCGGAGGCCCCCGAGGTGAAGAACGAGGTGTCGATCCGCACCGTGCCGGGGCCGCCGGGGGTGCCGGGAGCGGCGCCCGGCGCCTCCGGCGCGGTGAGGAAGCGGTCCTCGCGGCGCACGGGAGGTTCGCCGTCCGACGCGAGGGCGGTGACGGTGCCGGCCCCGGCGAGGACGACGAGGGCCGCGGCGCCGGCCAGCAGGCGGCGCCGGCCGCGGCGGCGGGTCGATCCGGTCCACCGGTTGAGCCGGGGCATACGCAGATCCATGGTCGGATCATATGGACCGGGGGCCGGGACACGGGGGCGCGGGGCGGTCGGGGCCGGTTTTCCCCCCCCGCCCCCTACCCGGATCTGCGTCGTCCTCGAGCGCCGGTCGGCTCGCGCGCCGACCGCCGCCGCGAGGTCAGTGGTTCTTGGGGAAGCCGAGGTCGACGCCGCCGTCGCTGGGGTCGGGCCAGCGCGTGGTGACGACCTTGCCGCGGGTGTAGAAGCGCACCCCGTCGTTGCCGTAGATGTGGTGGTCGCCGAAGAGGGAGTCCTTCCAGCCGCCGAAGGAGTGGTACCCGACCGGCACCGGGATCGGCACGTTCACGCCGACCATCCCCGCCTCCACCTCCAGCTGGAAGCGGCGGGCCGCGCCGCCGTCGCGGGTGAAGACGGCCGTGCCGTTGCCGAACGGGGAGGCGTTGACGATCGCCAGCCCCTCCTCGTACGTCGCGGCGCGCAGCACGCACAGCACCGGGCCGAAGATCTCGTCGCGGTACGCGTCGGAGTCCGTGCGGACCTTGTCCAGCAGGGACAGGCCGATCCAGTGGCCGTCCTCGTACCCCTCCACGGTGAAGCCCGTGCCGTCGAGGACGACCTCGGCGCCCTGGTCGGCGGCGCCGGTGACATAGGAGGCGACCTTGTCGCGGTGGGCCTTGGTGATCAGCGGGCCCATCTCGGAGGCCGGGTCGTCGCCCGGGCCGATTTTGATCTTCTCGGCGCGGTCGCGGATCTTCGCCACCAGCTCGTCCCCGATGTCCCCGACCGCGACGACCGCGGAGATCGCCATGCAGCGCTCGCCGGCCGAGCCGTAGGCGGCGGAGACGGCGGCGTCGGCGGCCGCGTCCAGATCGGCGTCGGGCAGGACCAGCATGTGGTTCTTGGCGCCGCCGAGCGCCTGGACCCGCTTGCCGGCGGCCGAGGCGGTGGTGTGGATGTGGCGGGCGATCGGGGTGGAGCCGACGAAGGAGACGGCGGCCACGTCCGGGTGGGTGAGCAGCCGGTCGACGGCAATCCTGTCGCCGTTGACCACGTTGAGCACGCCGTCCGGCAGCCCCGCCTCGGTGGCCAGCTCGGCGAGCCGGAGCGCGGGCGAGGGGTCCTTCTCGCTGGGCTTGAGGACGAAGGTGTTGCCGCAGGCGACGGCCAGCGGGAACATCCACATCGGCACCATGGCGGGGAAGTTGAACGGCGTGATGCCGGCCACGACCCCCAGCGGCTGGCGGATCGACGCCACGTCCACGCGGTTCGACACCTGGGTGGACAGCTCGCCCTTGAGCTGGGTGGTGATGCCGCAGGCCAGCTCGACGATCTCCAGGCCGCGGGCCACCTCGCCCAGCGCGTCCGAGTGCACCTTGCCGTGCTCCGCGGTGATCAGCTCGGCGAGCTCCTCGCGGTGGGCGTCGAGCAGCGCGCGGTAGCGGAAGAGGACCGCGGTGCGGGCGGCGAGCGAGGAGGTGCCCCAGTGGGCGTACGCCTCCTTGGCGGCGGCCACCGCGCGGTCGACCTCGGCCACGGAGGCCAGGGCCACCCGCGCCGTCCGCTCGCCCGTCGCCGGGTTGGTGACGGGCCCGTAGTCGCCGGACACGCCGTCGACGACCTTGCCACCGATCCAGTGGTTGACGGTCTTCATGAGTGCTCGAACCTTTCTCATGGGGTCGTCGGAGCCGACCTTCTCAAGGGGTCGTCGGAGCCGACCCGTTTCCTGGGGTCGTCGGAGCCGGGCGCCGATCGCCCGCCAGGGGCCGGCGCCGGTTCGCCGCCTGCCGCTCGTACTCCTCGCGGGCCCTGCGGGCCGCCGGGCGGGTGGCGGTCTGCGCCACCGGCACATCCCACCACGCCTGTGCGCCGGGCGCCCCGGACAGAGTGTCGGCTGTTTCCGTCTCCACATAGACACATGTGGGGCGGTCGGAGGCGCGCGCGGCGGCGAGGGCTTCGCGCAGCTCGGCCACGGTGTCGGCGCGGAGCACCGCCATGCCCAGGCTGGCGGCGTTGGCGGCCAGGTCCACCGGCAGCGGGTCGCCGGTGTAGCCGCCGTCGGGGGCCCGGAAGCGGTAGGCCGTGCCGAACCGCTCGGCGCCGACGGCCTCGGACAGCCCGCCGATGGAGGCGTACCCGTGGTTCTGGACGAGCACGAGCTTGATGGCGACGCCCTCCTGGACGGCCGTCACGATCTCCGTGGGGAGCATCAGATACGTGCCGTCGCCGACCAGCGCCCA
This sequence comes from Streptomyces sp. URMC 123, assembly GCF_051386515.1. Lineage (NCBI taxonomy): Bacteria > Bacillati > Actinomycetota > Actinomycetes > Kitasatosporales > Streptomycetaceae > Streptomyces > Streptomyces sp. URMC 123. The sequence goes on from NZ_JBPQTV010000129.1 coordinate 2,697, forward strand.
GACCGGACGGTCGGGGGCGGCCAGCCGGACACCGATGGCGGCCGGGATCTCGTACCCCATGCAGGAGTAGCCGTACTCCAGGTGGTACTGGCGGCGGGAGCGGGCCCGCCACAGCTTGTGGAGGTCGCCGGGGAGCGAACCGGCCGCGTTGATCACCACGTCGTCCTCGCCGACGACGGCGTCCAGGGCGCCCAGCACCTGGCTCTGGGTGGGGCGGGCGGACGCGTCGCCGGCGGCGTACGCGGCGTCGACCAGCCGCTCCCAGCGCCGCTTGCCCGCGCGGTACTCGGCCTCGTACGCGGCGTCGACCCGGTGCCCGGCGAGCGCGGCGGTCAGCGCCTCCAGTCCGGTGCGGGCGTCGGCGACCAGGGGCAGGGCGCTCATCTTGTGGGCGTCGAAGGAGGTGATGTTGAGGTTGAGGAAGCGGACGCCGGGCGCGGTGAACAGGGTGTGGGAGGCGGTGGTGAAGTCGCTGTAGCGGGTGCCGACCCCGATCACCAGGTCGGCCGCGCGGGCCAGGTCGTCGGCCACGGCGGTGCCGGTGTGGCCGATGCCGCCGACGTCGGCCGGGTGGTCGTGGCGCAGGGAGCCCTTGCCGGCCTGGGTGGCGGCGACGGGCACCCCGGTGGCGTCGACCAGGGCGCGCAGGGCGTCCTCGGCCTCGCTGTGGTGGACCCCGCCACCGGCGACGATCAGCGGCCGGGCGGCGGCCCGCACGGCGGCGGCGGCCTCGGCCAGGGCGGCCGGGTCCGGGGCGGGGCGGGGCACGCGCCACACCCGGTCGGCGAAGAACTCCTCGGGCCAGTCGTACGCCTCGGCCTGCACGTCCTGGGGCAGGGCGAGGGTGACGGCGCCGGTCTCGGCGGGGTCGGTGAGCACCCGCATGGCCTGGAGCGCGGCGGGGATCAGCGCCTCGGGCCGGGTGATCCGGTCGAAGTACCGGGACACGGGGCGCAGACAGTCGTTGACCGACACATCGCCGGCGTGCGGGACCTCCAGCTGCTGGAGCACGGGGTCGGCGGGGCGGGCGGCGAAGGTGTCACCGGGCAGCAGCAGCACGGGCAGCCGGTTGACGGTGGCGAGCGCGGCCCCGGTGACGAGGTTGGTGGCGCCGGGGCCGATGGAGGTGGTGACGGCGTGCGCGGACAGCCGGTCGCGCTGGCGGGCGAAGCCCACGGCCGCGTGCACCATGGCCTGTTCGTTGCGGCCCTGGAGGAAGGGGAGCCGGCCGGGCCCGGCCTCCACGAGCGCCTGGCCGAGGCCGGCGACATTGCCGTGGCCGAAGATGCCCCAGCAGGCCTCGATGAGGCGGTGGCGGCGGCCGTCCCGCTCGGAGTACTGATGGGCGAGGAAGGTGACCAGCGCCTGGGCGACGGTGAGGTGACGGGTCGCCGGGCGGGCGACCGCGGGGTCCGTGGGGCCGGGGTCCGTGGGACTGGCGTCCCTGGGACCGGGGTCCGTGGCGGCGGGGTCCGTGGGAGCGGTCATCGGGCGTCTCCTGCGGGCGCGTCGTAGAAGGGGAGGCGGGGGTCGACGGGCCGGCCGGCCCAGGTGGACCGGACCCAGCCGTGGTCGGGGTGGTCGCGGATCAGCCACTCGCGGGTCTCGCCGGGGCCGGCCATGACGTTGAGGTAGTACATGTCGTGGCCGGGCGCGGCGATGGACGGGCCGTGCCAGCCGTCGGGGATCAGCACGGCGTCGCCGTCGCGGACCTCGGCGAGCACGTCCGTGCCGCGGCCGTGGCCGGAGGGCGACACCCGGTGGTAGCCGAACCCCTCGGAGCCGTGCGCGGGGGCGATCTCGAAGTAGTAGATCTCCTCCAGCCGGGACTCCTCGCCGGGGCACTGTTCGTCGTGCTTGTGCGGTGGATACGAGGACCAGTTGCCGCCGGGGGTGAGCACCTCGACGGCGATCAGCCGGTCGCATTCGAGGCCCCCGCCCGGCCCGCCGCCGGCGGGGGCGGCCGCGGCGAAGTTGTTGACCTGGCGGGAGCAGATGCCGGTGCCGCGCAGTTCCACGGGTACCTCCTCGGCCGGGCCGTAGCGGGCGGGCAGCCGGCGCTCGCAGCGGGCGCCGGTCAGCGCGAAGCGCCCGCCCTCCGCGCTGGTGATCCGCGCCCGCGCGTCGCGCGGGACGTAGGCGAAGTCCGTCACCCCGCTGAACACGCTCGCGCGGCCGGCCAGTTCGAAGGTCGCGCCGTCCTCGGTGCGGACCCGGCAGCCGCCGGACAGGGGCAGCACGATCCACTCGCTGTCGCCGGTGTCCAGGGTGTGGTCACCGCCGGGCGGCAGCCGGAGGACCCGGAGGGAGGAGTGGTCCCAGCCGGCCTTCTCGGGGTCGACGCTCAGGGAGTACGGCCCCTCGGCGGCGGCCCCGGCGCGGATGTGCAACTCGGCGTTCATGACTGCAAGTCTCCTACTCGCCACTGACAGTGAGGGGTCGTCACCCAAAGCCGCTGGTCACAGGCGCGCACCGGCGCCCGGAACCGCGCGCCGGTCACCTACGGTCACCGCGGCCACGGCGGTCGCGGCGGCCACGGCGGTCGCCTCGGCCATCCGCCGTCGGCCGCGGTCACAGCAGCCCGACCGCGGTGTCCACGGCCGTCGCCACGTCCCCGTCGGCCGGATAGAGCAGTGAGCGGCCGACGACCAGCCCCTGGACGGTGGGCAGCCGCAGCGCCTTGGCCCACCGCTCGTACGCGCCGGCCTGGTCCTCCGCGGTGGGCCCGACCTCGCCGCCGAGCAGGACGGCCGGCAGCGTGGAGGTCTCCATCACCGCCGCCATGTCCCGCGGGTCCTCGGTGACCGGCACCTTGAGCCAGGTGTAGGCGGAGGTGCCGGCGAGGCCGGAGGCGATGGCGATGGAGCGGGTGACGGCCTCGGCGCTCAGATCGTTGCGGACCTTGCCGCCGACCCGCCGGGAGATGAACGGCTCGACGAAGACGGGGAGGCGGCGGGCGGCCATGGCGTCGATGGCGCGGGCGGCGGCGTCGAGGGTGGCGAGCGAGCCGGGGTCGGAGTAGTCGATCCGCAGCAGCAGCTTCCCGGCGTCGAAGCCGAAGCGGTCCAGGTCCTGGGGGCGGTAGCCGGTGAAGCGGTCGTCCATCTCGAAGGCGGCGCCGGCCAGCCCGCCGCGGTTCATCGAGCCGATGACCACCTTGTCGTCGAGCGCGCCGAGGAGCAGCAGGTCGTCCAGGATGTCGGCGGTGGCGAGCACCCCGTCGACGCCCGGCCGGGAGAGCGCGAGGCAGAGCCGCTCCAGGAGGTCGGCGCGGTTGGCCATGGCCAGTTCGCGATCGCCGACGGCGAGGGCGCCCCGGCCGGGGTGATCGGCAGCGATGATCATGAGTCGGCCGCTGTCGCCGATCAGGGGGCGGCGGGCGCGGCGGGCGGCCGCCTCGCCGATGGCCTCGGGGTGCCGGGTCCGCACCTTCACGATGTCGGAGACACGGATGCTCACGGTGGCTTGACTCTCTCTCGGTGTCGATCGGTCGGCCGCCCCGGGCGGGTCAGGGGCGGGCGAGGAGGTCCTCGACCTCGTCGGGGGTGGGCATGGCGGACGAACAGGCCAGGCGCGAGGCGACGATGGCGCCGGCCGCGTTGGCGTACCGCATGGTCCGCTCCAGCCCCCAGCCGGCCAGCAGCCCGTGGCAGAGGGCGCCGCCGAAGGCGTCCCCGGCGCCGAGGCCGTTGACCACCTCGACCTCGATGGGCGGCACCTCGGCGGTGGCGCCGTCGCGGCGCACGGCGAGCACCCCCTTGGGGCCCTGCTTGACCACGGCCAGCTCGACGCCGGCGGCCAGCAGGGCGCGCGCGGCGGCGTACGGCTCGCGCTCCCCCGTGGCCACCGCGCACTCCTCGACATTGCCGACGGCGACCGTGGCATGGGCGAGGGCCCGCTCGTAGTACGGGCGGGCGGCGGCCGGGTCCGGCCAGAACATCGGCCGCCAGTCGAGATCGAAGACGGTGGCGAGCGCGCCTCCGGCAGCGGCATCGCCGCCGGAGGCAGCGGCGGTTGCGGGAGCGGGGCGGCGCGCCGCCGTACGGGCCTCCAGCGCGGCCAGGGTCGCCGACCGGCTCGGCTCCTCGGAGAGCCCCGTTCCGGTCATCCAGAAGATCCTCGCCGCGCGTACGGCGTCGAGGTCGAGCTCCTCGGCCCGCAGCTCCATGTCCGGGGCCTTGGGCCGCCGGTAGAAGTAGAGCGGGAAGTCGTCGGGCGGGAAGATCTCGCAGAAGGTGACCGGAGTGGGGTACTCCGCCACCGGGGTCACCATGCGGTCGTCCACGCCGAACTCCCGCAGCGCCTGGTGGACGTAGTCTCCGAACGGGTCCCGACCGGTGCGGGTGACCAGGGCCGTACGGCGCCCCAGCCGGGCGGCGGCGACCGCGACATTGGCCGGGGAGCCGCCGAGGAACTTGCCGAAGGTCTCGACGCGCGCCAGCGGTACGCCGATCTCCAGCGGATAGATGTCCACTCCGACGCGGCCCATGGTGACCAGGTCGTACGGCTCGGTCATCGATCACCTCTCGTCGCGCGGCTGCGGTCCCCCACAGGTCTAGAGGGTGGCCGGGAGCCTGTCAATACTTTGTCCTTACATATTGACGTCACGGCGTCGCGGCGTGCGGTTCGATGACGTGACGTCCGTATGTCCTGACGAACTATTGACACTCCGCCGGGGCGCGGGGAGGCTACGCCGCATGACAGCCACGCCGCCCACTCCGCCGCCCGCCGTGCCACCCACGCCACAGCCCACTCCGCCGCCCACGGCGCCATCCGTAGCGCCATCCGCGGGAGCGTCCGCCACCCGCGCCGCGCTCGACCGCATCAGGGTCGGTTCGGCCCCCGACTCCTGGGGCGTCTGGTTCGCCGACGACCCCCAGCAGGTGCCCTGGCGGCGCTTCCTCGACGAGGTCGCCGAGGCCGGCTACTCCTGGATCGAGCTGGGCCCGTACGGGTATCTGCCCACCGATCCGGCGCGGCTCACCGACGAGGTCGGCCGGCGCGGCCTGCGGGTCTCCGCCGGCACGGTCTTCACCGCGCTGCACCGCGGGCCCGGCGTCTGGGAGAGCACCTGGGAGCAGGTGGCGCGGGTCGCCGAGCTCACCCGGGCGATGGGCGCCGGGCACCTCGTCGTCATCCCCTCCTTCTGGCGCGACGACAAAACCGCGGAGGTCCTGGAGGACCCGGTGCTCACGCCGGAGCAGTGGCGCCATCTGACCGGCGGCATGGAGCGGCTCGGCCGCGAGGTGCGGGAGCGGTACGGGCTCGACATCGTCGTCCACCCGCACGCGGACACCCATATCGACGGCGAGGAGAACGTCGCCCGCTTCCTCGACGCGACGGACTCCGCGACGGTCAACCTCTGCCTGGACACGGGCCACTACGCGTACTGCGGCGGCGACAGCGTCAAGCTGATCGAGACCTACGGGGAGCGGATCGGCTACCTCCACCTCAAGCAGGTGGACCCGGAGATCCTGGCGGAGGTCCGGGCCCAGGGCACGCCGTTCGGGCCGGCCGTGCGGCGCGGGGTGATGTGCGAGCCGCCGGGCGGGGTGCCGGCGCTGGAACCGGTGCTCACGGCCGCGCAGGCGCTGGGGGTGGAGCTCTTCGCGATCGTGGAGCAGGACATGTATCCGTGCGCGGCGGACAAGCCGTTCCCCATCGCGGAGCGGACGCGCAGGTTCCTTCGTACGTGCGGTGCCTGAGCGCCGGGTTCCGCGCCGCCCCGGGCGCGCGTCACCCGTTGCAGCGCGTCACCCCCTGAAGCGGCGTCACGCCTTGAAGCGCGTCACCTCTCGAAGCGCGTCACCCTTTGAACACCGTTGTCACCGTTGTGCGGATTTCGTGTCACAGCACCCCCACACCGCGCCCGCGCCGGACGGCATCCTCGTTCATCCGGCACAGGCTGAGTGATCAACAGCGGCCGCGCCGCAGCCCCCCGACGGCTCCCCCCGGGCCGCCGCTGCGGCACCGCGAGGAGGTGCGAGAGATGACCGACCGGAGACTGTGGTCGTACAAGGAGATCGCCGCACACATCCGCGTCCAGACCGACACCGTGCGCTCGTACCGGAAGCACGGACTGCTGCCGCCACCCGATCTGGTGGAGGGCGGCAAACCCTACTGGTTCCCGGACACCATCCGGTCCTGGGTCACCCGGCGGCCCGGCAACCGGAACCGGCGCGACACCCGCGGCTGACTACCCCGCCCCGCCCGAGGAAGTCCTCGTGGGCGGGGCCCGTCGCTTTCGGGTGAAACGGAGGCGACACCCCCAGGAATACCCCCCAGGGGTATAGTGTTGACACCGGAGGACGCACCGGGAGCCCCTGGAGCGCCCCGGTGAACAACGACCCCGCCCGTCCACGACGGACCGTTTGCCCAAGGAGAGAACCATGACCGCCGAGACCCCGACCGGATGCTGCTCCTCCGACTCGTCCTGCGGTGACGCCACCGGGGCCGGCGCCGTCAGCGCCACCTATCGCGTGAGCGGCATGAGCTGCGGGCACTGCGAGAAGGCGATCTCCGCCGAGCTCTCGGACGTGCCCGGTGTCGCCTCCGTCACGGCCGTGTCCGCCACCGGCCTGGTCACCGTCACCTCCGACGCCCCGCTGGACGAGGAGACCGTCCGCGCGGCGATCGACGAGGCCGGCTACGAACTCGTCGGCCGCGCCTGAGAGCGCGCCACCACCTCGCCGGGCCGGCCGCCCCGCCGGCCGGCCCGGCACCCTTTCCGGGAGACCCGAAATGACCACCGAGACGCACGGCACCGCCCCCACCGCCACCGGCCGGCCCCCGGCCTCGGTCGAGCTCGCCATCGGCGGCATGACCTGTGCCTCCTGCGCGGCGCGGATCGAGAAGAAGCTCAACCGGCTGGAGGGGGTGTCCGCCACCGTCAACTTCGCCACGGAGAAGGCCACGGTCCGCTTCGGCGAGGGCGTGTCGGTGGCGGACCTCGTCGCCACCGTGGAGCGGACCGGCTACCGCGCGGAGGCGCCTCCGGCGCCTCCCGAGCCGCCGCCCTCGGCGCCGGACGGGACCACGGCGGCCCCAGGCGGGGAGGGTCCCGAACCGGCGGCCGCCCCGCAGGCCCCGACGCGGACGCAGGCACACGCGCCGGCGTCGGCCCAGGCCCCGGCCGACAGCCGTGCCGCGGCGCGGGACGACGTCACCGACGCGCTCCGCCGGCGCCTGCTCGTCTCCCTCGTCCTCTCCGCGCCCGTCGTGCTGATGGCGATGGTGCCCGCCCTCCAATTCGAGAACTGGCAGTGGCTCTCGCTGACGCTGGCCGCGCCGGTCGTCGTCTGGGGCGCCCTGCCCTTCCACCGCGCCGCCTGGACCAACGCCCGGCACGGCGCCGCCACCATGGACACCCTGGTCTCCCTCGGCACCCTGGCCGCCTTCGGCTGGTCGCTGTGGGCCCTGTTCCTCGGGCACGCCGGCGAGCCGGGCATGCGGCACGGCTTCGACCTCACCGTGGCCAGGACCGACGGCTCCTCCGCCCTCTATCTGGAGGTCGCGGCCGGGGTGACCACCTTCCTGCTGCTGGGCCGCTATCTCGAGGCGAAGTCCAAGCGCCGGGCGGGCGCCGCGCTGCGCGCGCTGCTGGAGCTGGGCGCCAAGGACGTGGCCGTGCTGCGCGACGGCACGGAGGTACGGATTCCGGTGGACCGGCTGGCCGTGGGCGACCACTTCGTCGTCCGCCCCGGCGAGAAGATCGCCACCGACGGCCGGGTGGTCAAGGGCGCCTCGGCCGTGGACGCCTCGATGCTCACCGGCGAGTCGGTGCCGGTGGACGTGGCGGTCGGCGACCCGGTGACCGGTGCCACGGTCAACACCTCCGGGCGGCTGGTCGTCGAGGCGACCCGGGTCGGCTCCGACACCCAGCTCGCCCGGATGGCGAAGCTGGTGGCGGACGCCCAGGGCGGCAAGGCGGCGGTCCAGCGGCTGGCGGACCGGGTGTCGAGCGTGTTCGTGCCCGTGGTGCTGCTGATCGCCGTCGGCACCCTGGCCGGCTGGCTGCTGGTCACCGGGGAGGTGACCGCGGCGTTCACCGCCGCCGTGGCCGTACTGATCATCGCCTGCCCGTGCGCGCTGGGCCTGGCGACCCCGACGGCCCTGATGGTCGGCACCGGCCGCGGCGCCCAGCTGGGCATCCTGATCAAGGGGCCCGAGGTGCTGGAGTCGACCCGCCGGGTGGACACCGTGGTGCTGGACAAGACCGGCACCGTCACCACCGGGCGGATGGCCCTGCGGGACGTCGTCACGGCGGACGGGGTCGACGAGCGGGAGCTGCTGCGCCTGGCGGGCGCCGTGGAGCACGCCTCCGAGCACCCCATCGCCCAGGCCATCGCCACCGGCGCGGCCGAGGCCGTCGGGGAACTGCCGGTGGCCGACCACTTCGAGAACGCCGCCGGCCTCGGCGTACGGGGCGCGGTGGCGGGCCGTACGGTCCTGGTGGGGCGCGCCAAGCTGCTCGCCGCCGCGGGGATCGAGCTGCCGGACCGCCTGGCCGCCGCCAAGGACGCGGCCGAGGCCGAGGGCCGTACGGCGGTGGTGGTGGCCTGGGACGGCGCGGCGCGCGGCGTGCTGACCGTCGCCGACGCCGTCAAGGACACCAGCGCGCGGGCGGTGGCCGAGCTGCGGGCGCTGGGGCTGACCCCGGTGCTGCTCACCGGCGACAACCGGGCGGTCGCCGAGTCGGTGGCCCGCGCGGTCGGGATCGACGAGGTGATCGCGGACGTGCTGCCGGAGGAGAAGGTGGCGGTCGTGGAGCGGCTGCGCGCCGAGGGCCGTACGGTCGCGATGGTCGGGGACGGCGTCAACGACGCCGCCGCGCTGGCCACGGCCGATCTGGGGCTGGCCATGGGCACGGGGACGGACGCGGCCATCGAGGCGAGCGACCTCACCCTGGTGCGCGGGGACCTGCGGGTCGCGGCGGACGCCATCCGGCTCTCCCGCCGGACCCTGAAGACGATCAAGTCCAATCTGGTGTGGGCGTTCGGCTACAACGTGGCCGCGCTGCCGCTGGCCGCGGCCGGACTGCTGAACCCGATGATCGCGGGGGCGGCGATGGCCTTCTCCTCGGTCTTCGTGGTGACCAACAGCCTGCGGCTGCGCGCCTTCCGCTGACCGCGGGGCGCCGTCTCCGGCGGGGGTTGCGCCCGCCCCGGGGCCCACACCGGCCCCACGCGTTCACGGAACCCCCGCATCGCACACAGAACCCTCACCCCAGGGCCCCGATCTCCCGATCGGGGCCCTTGCCCTTGTTGGCGGGCATATGTCGGGAGACCCAGATCACAGAGATCGCGAGGTAACCATTGCGGGGGGTCGGGAGTCTAACCGGGCGGTGCCGCACCTCCGGCGGGAAGCGGCACCGTGAGGGCCTGGAATGTCTTGGGGGACGGACTTGGCCACTGCGTTGGCCGGGACGACGTGCGCGGGGAGCTTTGAGCGGCCCCCCCTCGCTCAGCGTCCCGGCAGATCGCAGCGTGGAGCCGCAACGGAAGTCGGGGGACTTCACGGCGGCCTCCACGGCCATCGAGCGCCCGGTCGGGTCCCGTGGGGGGAGTCCGACCGGGATACGGGAAGCGCCCCGCTCCGACCCGTGGGGGGATCGGCGCGGGGCGCTTCCTCGCGTTCCGAGGCGTCAGCGCACGTTCCGAGGTTCGGCGCCCGTTCCGGGGCGCCGGCGCTCGCGTGTCGGAGGCGTCAGCCGTGTCGGAGGCGTCAGCGCTGCTCGACCGGCACGAAGTCGCGCTCCACCACACCGGTGTAGATCTGCCGCGGACGGCCGATCCGGGAACCCGGCTCCTTGATCATCTCGTGCCACTGGGCGATCCAGCCGGGGAGCCGGCCGAGCGCGAAGAGCACGGTGAACATCTCGGTCGGGAAGCCCATGGCCCGGTAGATCAGACCGGTGTAGAAGTCCACGTTGGGGTAGAGCTTGCGCTCGACGAAGTAGTCGTCGGCCAGCGCGTGCTCCTCGAGCTTCAGCGCGATGTCGAGCAGCTCGTCGGACTTGCCCAGCGCGGAGAGGACGTCGTGCGCCGCCGCCTTGATGATCTTCGCCCGGGGGTCGAAGTTCTTGTAGACGCGGTGCCCGAAGCCCATGAGCTTCACGCCGTCTTCCTTGTTCTTCACCTTGCGGATGAAGGTGTCGACATCGCTGCCGTTCGCCTTGATGCTCTCCAGCATCTCCAGCACCGACTGGTTGGCGCCGCCGTGCAGCGGGCCCCACAGGGCGCTGATGCCGGCGGAGATCGAGGCGAACATGTTCGCCTGCGACGAGCCGACCAGGCGCACGGTGGAGGTGGAGCAGTTCTGCTCGTGGTCCGCGTGCAGGATCAGCAGCTTGTCCAGGGCGTTGACCACGACCGGGTCGAGGTCGTACTCCTGGGCCGGCACCGAGAAGGTCATCCGCAGGAAGTTCTCGACGTAGCCGAGGTCGTTACGCGGGTAGACGAACGGGTGACCGACGGACTTCTTGTAGGCGTACGCCGCGATCGTCGGCAGCTTGGCCAGCAGCCGGATCGTCGAGAGGTGGCGCTGCTCCTCGTCGAACGGGTTGTGGCTGCCCTGGTAGAACGTCGACAGCGCGCTGACCACGGAGGAGAGCATCGCCATCGGGTGGGCGTCGCGCGGGAAGCCGTCGAAGAACCGCTTGACGTCCTCGTGCAGCAGGGTGTGCTGGGTGATCTCACCCCGGAAGGACGCCAGCTGGTCCACGGTCGGCAGCTCGCCGTGGATCAGCAGGTACGCGGTCTCGAGGAAGGAGCTGCGCTCGGCGAGCTGCTCGATCGGGTAACCGCGGTAGCGCAGGATGCCGCGCTCACCGTCGAGGTAGGTGATCGCGGACTTGTACGCCGCCGTGTTGCCGTAACCGCTGTCCAGGGTCACCAGACCGGTTTGGGCACGGAGCTTGCCGATGTCGAAGCCCTTGTCGCCGACAGTGCTGTCGACCACCGGGTAGGTGTATTCGCCGTCCCCGTACCGCAGTACTACAGAGTTGTCGCTCACGTCATCCCTCACCGACGTCTGTCCTCTTCTTCGAGGTGCCCTGACTGTCTCTACCTTCCCCCATTTGGCACCGGGCCGTGCACTCGGGGTCGGCCACAAGGCCGATGGATGGCACGCAGTGCCGCGCGCCTGCCCATCCTGCTCCCTTCGCCCCGGTTGGGGAAGGGTCATCCCTGGTCCGTCAGGTTGACCCGGCCCCGATCCGGCCCGCGAGCCGGTGATCCAGGGCGGTGCACCGCCGCCCCGCCGATACGGTACGCACCGCCTGACCCAGAGCCTTCCGCGAGCCGACCAGAACCACGAGCCGTTTCGCCCGGGTAACGGCGGTATAGAGCAGATTTCGTTGCAGCATCATCCATGCTCCGGTGGTGACAGGGATCACCACCGCGGGATACTCGCTCCCCTGCGACCGATGGATGGTCACGGCGTAGGCGTGGGCCAGCTCGTCGAGCTCGTCGAAGTCGTATCCGATCTCCTCGTCCTCGTCCGTCAGCACGGTCAGCCGCTGCTCCTCGGGGCTCAGCGCGGTCACCACCCCCACCGTGCCGTTGAAGACGCCATTGGCACCCTTGTCATAGTTGTTCCGGATCTGGGTGACCTTGTCGCCCACCCGGAAGACCCGGCCGCCCACGCGCCGCTCGGGCAGGTCCGGCCGGCCCGGGGTGATCGCCTGCTGGAGGAGACCGTTGAGCGCGCCCGCGCCCGCCGGGCCGCGGTGCATCGGGGTCAGCACCTGCACGTCGCGGCGCGGATCGAGGCCGAACTTCGCCGGGACGCGCCGGGCCGCCACGTCCACCGTGAGCCGGCCCGCCTCCTCGGTGTCCTCCTCGGCGAAGAGAAAGAAGTCCGGCAGGCCCTGGGTGAGGGGCGGCACCCCGGAGTTGATGCGGTGGGCGTTGGTCACCACGCCCGACTGCTGGGCCTGGCGGAAGATCCGGGTCAGCCGGACCGCCGGCACCGGGCCGCCCTCCGCCAGCAGATCGCGGAGCACCTCGCCCGCGCCCACCGACGGCAGCTGGTCCACGTCCCCCACCAGGAGCAGATGCGCCCCCGGCGGCACGGCCTTGACCAGCTTGTTGGCGAGCAACAGATCCAGCATGGACGCCTCGTCCACCACGACCAGATCGGCGTCCAGCGGCCGGTCCCGGTCGTAGGCGGCGTCCCCGCCGGGCTTGAGCTCCAGCAGCCGGTGGACCGTGGACGCCTCGGCCCCGGTGAGCTCGGAGAGCCGCTTGGCCGCCCGTCCGGTGGGCGCGGCCAGCACCACCTTCGCCTTCTTGGCGCGGGCGAGCTCCACCACCGAGCGCACGGTGAAGGACTTGCCGCAGCCGGGGCCGCCGGTGAGCACCGCCACCTTGCGGGTCAGCGCCAGGCGCACCGCCTCCTGCTGTTCGGGGGCGAGGTCCGCGCCCGTGCGGTCCGCGAGCCAGGACAGCGCCTTGTCCCACTGGACCTGCTGGAAGGCGGGCAGCCGGTCCTCCTCCGTGCGCAGCAGCCGCTGGAGCTGGGCCGCCAGGGAGAGCTCGGCGCGGTGGAAGGGGACCAGATAGACGGCGGTGACCGGCTCGCCGCCGTCGGGCCCGGGGACGGTCTCCCGGACCACTCCCTCCTCCTCGCCGGCGAGCTCGGCCAGGCAGTCGATGACCAGGCCGGTGTCGACCTGGAGCAGCTTGACGGCGTCGGCGATCAGCCGCTCCTGGGGCAGGAAGCAGTGGCCCTGGTCGGTGGACTGGGAGAGGGCGTACTGCAGCCCGGCCTTGACCCGCTCGGGGCTGTCGTGCGGGATGCCGACGGCCTGGGCGATCCGGTCCGCCGTGAGGAAGCCGATGCCCCAGACGTCGGCGGCCAGCCGATAGGGCTGGTTGCGCACCACGGAGATGGAGGCGTCGCCGTACTTCTTGTAGATCCGCACGGCGATCGAGGTGGAGACGCCGACGCCCTGGAGGAAGACCATGACCTCCTTGATGGCCTTCTGCTCCTCCCAGGCGGCGCCGATCAGGCGGGTGCGCTTGGGGCCGAGGCCCGGGACCTCGACGAGGCGCCCGGGCTCGCGCTCGATGATCTCCAGGGTGTCCACCCCGAAGTGGTCCACGATCCGCTCGGCGATCCTGGGCCCGATGCCCTTGATCAGCCCCGAGCCGAGATAGCGGCGGATGCCCTGGACGGTGGCGGGCAGCACGGTGGTGTAGTTCTCCACCGTGAACTGCCGCCCGTACTGGGGGTGGGAGCCCCAGCGGCCCTCCATCCGCAGCGACTCCCCGGGCTGGGCGCCCAGCAGCGAGCCGACGACCGTCAGCAGGTCGCCACCGCGGCCGGTGTCGACCCGGGCCACGGTGTATCCGTTGTCCTCATTGGCGTAGGTGATCCGCTCGAGGACCCCTTCGAGGACCGCCAGTTGCACCATGCCGCGACGGTACCGCCGGGCACCGACACCGTGTTCACCCTGTGGATAACCTGTTGTGGATCATCACTGGCGCGGATTCGGGCAGGGGTAACTCATGGCGGCCCGACGGCGGGGCCGCGCTCGCGGGAAGGGTGTTTCACGATGCCGGAATGCGATCTGCTGGTCGTGGGCTCGGCCAATGCCGACCTGGTGGTGGGGGTGGAGCGGCGGCCCGGGGCGGGCGAGACCGTGCTCGGCTCCGACCTGGCCGTCCACCCCGGCGGCAAGGGCGCCAACCAGGCCGTGGCCGCGGCCCGGCTCGGGGCGCGTACGGCGCTGCTGGCGCGGGTGGGCGACGACGCGCACGGCCGGCTGCTGCTGGACGCCCAGCGGGCGGCCGGCGTGGACACCTCGGCGGTGCTGGTGGGCGGCGCGCCGACCGGGGTGGCGCTGATCACGGTGGACCCGTCGGGCGACAACAGCATCGTGGTGTCCCCCGGTGCCAACGCCCGGCTGAGCCCCGAGGACGTGCGGGCCGCGGAGCCGCTGCTGGCGGCCGCGCGGGTGGTCTCGCTGCAGATGGAGATCCCCCGGGAGACGGTGGTGGCCGCGGCGCGGGCGGCGGCGCGGGCCGGCACCCGGGTGGTGCTCAACCCCTCGCCGCCCGCCGAGCTGCCCGACGACGTACTGGCGGTGTGCGACCCCCTCGTCGTCAACGAGCACGAGGCGCGGGTGCTGCTGGGCGGCGGCCCCGGCGGGCCGGACGCCGGGGACGGGACAGGGGACAGGACAGGGGACGGG
>NZ_JBPQTV010000130.1:0-16802 GCF_051386515.1 Streptomyces sp. URMC 123
CCCCCCCCCCCCCCCCCCCCCCCCCCCCCCCCCCCCCCCCCCCCCCCCCCCCCCGACCCGCGCTAGCGCAGCGCCGCCAGCTGGTCGAGGAACCACTGCTGCGGCGGCAGCGCCGTCGCCGCCGCGGCCAGCCGCTTCGTGCGCTCCGCCCGCTCGTCCTCCGGCATGGTCAGCGCCTCGTGCAGCGCCCGCGCCGTGCCGTCGATGTCGTACGGGTTGACGCTCACCGCGTGCTCGCCGAGCGCCTCGTGGGCCCCCGCCTCGCGGGAGAGCACCAGCGCGCAGCCCGCGTCGGAGACCACCGGCACCTCCTTGGCCACCAGGTTCATCCCGTCGCGGATCGGGTTGACCAGCGCGACGTCCGCGAGCCGGTACGCGGCCAGGGAGCGCGCGAAGTCGTCCTTGACGTGCAGGATCACCGGCTGCCAGCCGGGCGTGCCGAAGGCGGAGTTGATCTCGTCGGTGACCCGCTGGACCTCCGCGGTGTAGTCGCGGTAGACCGCCAGATCCTGCCGGGAGGGGTAGGCGAACGCCACGTGCACCACCCGGCCGCGCCACTCGGGGCGGTCGGTCAGCAGCTGCCGGAACGCCCGCAGCCCGCGGACGATGTTCTTGGACAGCTCGGTCCGGTCCACCCGGACCACGACCTTCCGGTCCGCGCCGCCGATCTGCTCGCGCAGGGCCGCCAGCCGCTCGTCGACGTCCGGCTCATGGGCCCGGCGGCGCAGGAAGTCCGCGTCCGCGCCCAGGCCGTGCACCCCGAGCCGGGTGGTGCGCCCGGCGAGGGCCACGCCCCCGTCCGTGACCTCCGCCCCGAGCACCGCGGACGCGCAGTCGGCGAACGCGTCCGCCCAGCGCCGGGTGAGGAACGCGGCCCGGTCGGCGCCCAGCATGCCGAGCAGCAGCTGCCGCGCCACGTCGTCCGGCAGCAGCCGGAAGTAGTCCACGGGCGCCCACGGCGTGTGCGAGAAGTGGCCGATCCGCAGGTCGGGGCGGCGCTCCCGGAGCATGCCCGGCACCAGGCAGAGGTGGTAGTCCTGCACCAGCACGGCGGCGCCCTCGGCGGCCTCCTCGGCCAGCGCGTCGGCGAAGGCCGCGTTGTACGCCTCGTACGCGGCCCACTGGCGGCGGAACTCCGGGCCGAACGACGGCTCGAACGGCGTCTGGTACAGCAGGTGGTGCACGAACCACAGCACTGAGTTGGCGATGCCGTTGTAGGCGGCGCCGAACGTCTCCGCGGGGATGTCCAGCATGCGGACGCGGCGCCCGCCGGTGTCCGCCGTGGGCAGATGGCCGTCCGTGCGGCGCGCGGCCTCCCGGTCGCCCTCGCCGAGCGCGGCGCACACCCAGATCGCCTCGGCGTCCGCCCCGATCGCGGAGAGTCCCGAGACGAGGCCGCCGCCGCCCCGTTTGGCGGACAGCGAGCCGTCGTCCCCGAGGCCGTAGGAGACGGGCCCCCGGTTCGAGGCGAGGAGGATACGGGCGGTGGAACGACCGGAGCCGGCGGCTGCCGGTCCGGGCACTGACGGGTTGGCGACCATGACGCGAGCCTAGCCCGCGGGGTAACCGCTCAAACGTACGGTGACGCCTCCCACAGCACGGCGGAACATGGCTCTTTGCCCGGGTCACCGGCCCTTCCCGCGCCCTGCCCGCTGTGCTTCCCGATCGCTCCCCGGGTGCCCCGACCGCCGCCCGGTCGGGGCACAGGCCCTGTGCCGGGGCGCTGCCGACCGGCCCTACGCCGCGGCGCGCGCCGCCCGGTACTCCGGCACCGTCGCCATGGGCGGGCGCTCCACCGACGCCACCTCGTGCACCCGCGGCGCGAAGCCCCCGTTCACCCGATGGAACTGCGTGAGCACCGGCCGCACCCGCCGCTCCAGCCGCGCCTGCGCCGTCCCGTAGATCGTCGCGGCCATCCGGCCGAGCGCCTGCCCGTCCTGGTGGCGGTGGCGCCGCACCCCCACGTCGACCTGCGCCAGCGCGTCCAGCCCCACCAGGTCGAGCGCGTCGATCAGCATCCCCAGCTCCACCCCGTACCCCACCGGGAACGGCAGCCGCTCCAGCAGCGTGCGGCGGGCCGCGTACTCGCCGCCCAGCGGCTGGACGAAGCCGGCCAGCCGCGGCCAGTGCAGATTGAGCAGCGGCCGCGCCACCAGCTCGGTGACCCGGCCGCCCTGCTCCCCGCCGGCGCCCCCCTCCAGCGGCCGGTCGTACATCGCCTTCACCAGCTGCACCCCGGGCTCCGTCAGCAGCGGGCCCACGATGCCGGAGACGAACGCGGCGGAGAAGTCCCGCAGGTCGGCGTCGACGAAGCAGACGATCTCGCCGCGGGTGGCGAGCAGCGACCGCCACAGCACCTCGCCCTTGCCCGGCAGGGCCGGCACCCTCGGCAGCAGGGAGTCGCGGTGCACCACCCGGGCCCCCGCCCGCGCCGCCACCTGAGCCGTACGGTCGGTGGAACCCGAGTCGAGCACCACCAGTTCGTCGACCAGCGGCATGGCCGCGCTCATCAGCTCCCGCCGGATCGTCTCCACGATCGGCCCCACCGTGGCCTCCTCGTCGAGCGCCGGGAGCACCACGCTGACCGTCCCGGCCGGCCCCGACGCCCGCTTCGCGGCGAGCAACTGATCCGGCGTCCGGTCGGCGGCCGACCAGGAGCGCCGGTCCAGCCAGCGCTCCACCTCTTCCAGCACGTGCCCGTCTCTCCTCGTCGTGCCCTGGCCCTGACCCTGGCCCATGACCATGACCGTGGTCATGCCGCGCCCCGGCCCCGGCCGTTGTGATCCATCTCGCGTTGCGGACGGCTGTCTCAATCGCGCGGTCCGTCCGTTACAGTCTTGAACAACGCGTCGACCCGGCCCACGCCGGGTCCCGATGCCGACAAACGCCCGGGCCCCGCCCGGTGCCACACCGCTCATCCAGAGGGGCAGAGGGACACGGCCCGATGAAGCCCCGGCAACCCTCCAGCCGGACACTCGACAGCGACACCGCGAGGCTCCCGGCTAGGGAAGGTGCCAATTCCGTCTCGCGGCGAGGTACGCCGCGGGGAAGATGAGGAGAAAGGGCCTCGCCTCCATGGCAGTGCACACCGTCGCCGGCACCACCCCCGCCCCCGCTCCCGCCCCGGGCGCCCCGTTCGGTCCCGCCGCAGCCCTGTCCTGCCGCGAGTGCGGCGAACGCTTCCCGCTCGGACCGGTCTTCGCCTGCGAGTCCTGCTTCGGACCGCTGGAGATCGCGTACGACCTCCCCACCGGGGACCCGGAGGCGCTGCGCGAGCGGATCGCGGCCGGCCCCCACAGCATCTGGCGCTACGCCCCCCTGCTGCCGGTCCCCGCCGACGTGGCCGAGCGGCCGAACCTCAACCCCGGCTTCACGAAGCTCGTCCGGGCCGACAACCTCGCCCGCGAACTGGGCATCACCGGCGGCCTGCACATCAAGGACGACTCCGGCAACCCCACCCACTCCTTCAAGGACCGGGTGGTCGCCGTCGCCGTCGAGGCCGCCCGCGCCTTCGGTTTCACCACCCTCTCCTGCTCCTCCACCGGCAACCTCGCCGGCGCCGTCGGCGCCGCTGCCGCCCGCGCCGGACTGCGCTCGTGCGTGTTCATCCCGCACGACCTGGAGGCGGGCAAGGTCGTGATGGCCGCCGTCTACGGCGGCGACCTGGTCGGCATCGAGGGCACCTACGACGACGTCAACCGCTTCTGCTCGGAGCTCATCGGCGACCCGCTGGGCGAGGGCTGGGGCTTCGTCAACGTCAATCTGCGCCCCTACTACGGCGAGGGCTCCAAGACGCTCGCCTACGAGATCTGCGAGCAGCTCGGCTGGCGGCTGCCGGACAACCTCGTCGTCCCCATCGCCTCCGGCTCCCAGCTCACGAAGATCGACAAGGGGCTGCGGGAGCTGATCGCCCTCGGGCTGGTCGAGGACCGGCCGTACAGGATCTACGGGGCCCAGGCGGAGGGCTGCTCCCCGGTGTCCCGCGCGTTCAAGGACGGCCACGACGTGGTGCGGCCCGTCCGGCCCGACACCATCGCCAAGTCGCTTGCCATCGGCAACCCCGCCGACGGCCCGTACGTGCTGGACATCTGCCGCCGCACCGGCGGCGCGGTGGAGGACGTGGACGACCGGCGGATCGTGGACGCGATCAAGCTGCTCGCCCGCACGGAGGGCATCTTCGCCGAGACCGCGGGCGGGGTGACGGTGGGCGTGCTGGCCAAGCTGATCGAGACCGGGCAGCTCGACCCGGCCGCCGAGACCGTCGTGCTCAACACCGGCGACGGCCTCAAGACGCTGGACGCGGTGGCCCCCACGAGCGGGCCCTCGGCCGTCATCCGGCCCAGCCTGGACGCGTTCCGCGCGGCCGGCCTGGCCTGAGCGCCGCTCCGCCTCTCTCCCTTCTCCCGCTCCGCCCCCGCTTCACGCTGTCTCCTGCTGTTCCACCCGTGTCACGCGAGCCTCGACCGGAAGGCGAAACCGATGAGCGTCACTGTCCGAATTCCGACCATCCTGCGCCCCTACACCGGGGGCCGGGCCGAGGTCTCCGCCGAGGGCGCCACCCTCGCCGAGGTGCTGGCGGACCTGGAGAAGAGCCATCAGGGCATTGCCGCCCGGGTTCTGGACGACACCGGCCGACTGCGCCGCTTCATCAATGTCTATGTGAACGACGACGACGTGCGCTTCGCGGAGGGGCTGAATACGGCCACTCCCGAGGGCGCCGGCGTATCGATCATTCCGGCCGTCGCGGGCGGCTGAAACCGGCCACGCCGAGGGGTCGACATTCGGCCGCCGAGGAGAAATTCAACAACCTTGCGTAATGAGAATCGCCCCCTCCGTGAGAGAAACGGAAGGGGCGATTCTGCATGGTTGAGCGCGGTACAGTTAGCCCGCTCCCCCTTTCGCGCGGGTGTCCCGCGCATATGAGAACGCGACAATCTGAACCGCGCGCCTGGCTGAGATTTGTCGGTTACATCCCTTATGTCCGGCCCGACTTGCCCGGAATTCGCGGGAGATCTCGCCAATTATCCGATCGGCCATGCCCGGAATTCTCGTCCGAGTGACCTGTTGCGGAGGGCATCTGTGCGGATACATTCAGCCGCGGTCGACGCGTTCCGGCGCACACCCCCACCTGTCAGGGGGTGAGGTCTGACCCGGGTCCGCGGAGTGCGGTCCTGTGCAAGGGCCAGTAATAGGGGAGTTAGGAATGGCTCAGGGCACCGTCAAGTGGTTCAACGCGGAGAAGGGGTACGGCTTCATCGCGGTCGACGGTGGTGCGGACGTCTTCGTGCACTACAGCGCGATTCAGATGGACGGCTACCGCACCCTCGAGGAAGGCCAGCGGGTCGAGTTCGAGATCTCGCAGGGCCAGAAGGGGCCGCAGGCGGACATGGTCCGGGTCTCCGCCTAGCCGGCTGAAGCGCCGACTGTCTCTGTCCGTGACCGGGGCCCGCACCCTTCGGGGTGCGGGCCCTGTCGTGTGCGCGCGCCCGTACGGCCGCAGGCCCGCGCCCGTGCGTCCCTGGTTCCGCGCCCGTGGTCCGTGTTCGTTCGCGTGTACGCCGCCCGCCTCGCGTGTCGCCTCCTCCACGCGCCCGTCGCCCCTCGTCAGGGCCCCTGCGCACCCCCGCGCCGGGCCCCCGGGCACCGGATTCGAAACTCCCCGGCGCGCTTGCACTCTCAGGGTGCGAGTGCTAATCATTGGCGTTAGCACTCTACGCGTGAGAGTGACAAGGAGGACCGGGTCGGTGAGGCCCGCGGGCCGGGTGGGGCAAGGAACCGCCGGGTCGGCAGGCCGTCCGTCGCGGGCGCCAGCGCGGTCCGGAGAAATCCTCCCCCGTAGCCTTCGGCACGGGGGGACGCCCAAGTCCTGGGAGGACCACTTCACATGGCCAAGATCATCGCGTTCGACGAGGAGGCGCGGCGCGGCCTCGAGCGCGGGATGAACCAGCTCGCCGACGCCGTCAAGGTCACCCTCGGCCCCAAGGGCCGCAACGTCGTCCTCGAGAAGAAGTGGGGCGCCCCCACGATCACCAACGATGGTGTGTCCATCGCCAAGGAGATCGAGCTCGAGGACCCGTACGAGAAGATCGGCGCCGAGCTGGTCAAGGAGGTCGCGAAGAAGACGGACGACGTCGCCGGTGACGGCACGACGACCGCGACCGTCCTCGCCCAGGCGCTGGTCCGCGAGGGCCTCCGCAACGTTGCCGCGGGCGCCAACCCGATGGCCCTCAAGCGCGGCATCGAGAAGGCCGTCGAGGCCGTCTCCGCCCAGCTGCTCGAGCAGGCCAAGGACGTGGAGACCAAGGAGCAGATCGCCTCCACCGCCTCCATCTCCGCCGCCGACACCCAGATCGGCGAGCTCATCGCCGAGGCGATGGACAAGGTCGGCAAGGAAGGTGTCATCACCGTCGAGGAGTCGCAGACCTTCGGGCTCGAGCTCGAGCT
Organism: Streptomyces sp. URMC 123; assembly: GCF_051386515.1. Lineage (NCBI taxonomy): Bacteria > Bacillati > Actinomycetota > Actinomycetes > Kitasatosporales > Streptomycetaceae > Streptomyces > Streptomyces sp. URMC 123. Next base: position 6,445 of record NZ_JBPQTV010000130.1, read on the forward strand.
CACCGAGGGCATGCGCTTCGACAAGGGTTACATCTCCCCCTACTTCGCCACCGACATGGAGCGTATGGAGGCGTCGCTCGACGACCCGTACATCCTGATCGTCAACTCGAAGATCAGCAACGTGAAGGACCTCCTTCCGCTGCTGGAGAAGGTCATGCAGTCGGGCAAGCCGCTGCTGATCATCGCCGAGGACATCGAGGGCGAGGCCCTGGCGACCCTGGTCGTCAACAAGATCCGCGGCACCTTCAAGTCCGTCGCCGTCAAGGCCCCGGGCTTCGGCGACCGCCGCAAGGCCATGCTCGGCGACATCGCCATCCTCACCGGTGGCACCGTGATCTCCGAGGAGGTCGGCCTCAAGCTCGAGAACGCCGGCATCGACCTGCTCGGCCGCGCCCGCAAGGTCACCGTCACCAAGGACGAGACCACCATCGTGGACGGCGCCGGTGACGCCGACCAGGTGCAGGGCCGGGTCAACCAGATCCGCGCCGAGATCGAGAACTCCGACTCGGACTACGACCGCGAGAAGCTCCAGGAGCGCCTCGCGAAGCTGGCCGGCGGCGTGGCCGTCATCAAGGCCGGCGCCGCGACCGAGGTGGAGCTCAAGGAGCGCAAGCACCGCATCGAGGACGCGGTGCGCAACGCCAAGGCCGCCGTCGAGGAGGGCATCGTCGCCGGTGGTGGCGTGGCCCTGCTCCAGGCGTCCCAGGTGTTCGAGAAGCTCGAGCTCGAGGGCGACGAGGCCACCGGTGCGCAGGCCGTCAAGCTCGCGCTGGAGGCCCCGCTGAAGCAGATCGCGGTCAACGCCGGTCTCGAGGGCGGCGTCGTCGTGGAGAAGGTGCGCAACCTGACCCCGGGTCACGGCCTCAACGCCGCGACCGGCGAGTACGTCGACCTGGTCGCCGAGGGCATCATCGACCCGGCCAAGGTCACCCGCTCCGCGCTGCAGAACGCCGCCTCCATCGCGGCGCTCTTCCTCACCACCGAGGCCGTCATCGCCGACAAGCCGGAGAAGGCCGCCGCGGCCGCTCCGGGCGGCATGCCGGGCGGTGACATGGACTTCTGATCCGGCTGACGGATCGGCTGTTCCAGTCGTACGGACCCGAGGGCGGCACCCCCACCAGGGGTGCCGCCCTCGGGCGTTCCCGGGCTCACCGCGTGGCCGTGTCCCGTGGCCGGGCCTCGGCCGTTCCCCCCGGGAACCCGAAGAGATACGTGGCGAGGAACCCGGCCCCGTACCCCGCCAGCAGCCCCGCCGCGTAGGCCGCCGCCGTGGCCGCGAACCCCGCCGGGCCCCGCAGCAGCGGGAACAGCGCCCAGCCGGACGGCCCGATGGCCGTCGCGCCCACCGCCGTACCCATCTGGCCGAGCAGCCCGATCACCGCGCCGCCGAACGCGCCGCCCACGCACGCCGTCACGAAGGGCCGGCCCAGCGGCAGCGACACCCCGTAGATCAGCGGCTCGCCGATGCCCAGCAGCCCGGCCGGCAGCGCCGAGCGGATCGTCCTGCGCATCGACGGCACGTGCCGCAGCCGCACATGGACCGCGAGCGCCGCCCCGACCTGCCCCGCGCCCGCCATCGCCAGGATCGGCAGCAGCACGGTGTGGCCCTGCTGCTGGATCAGCGTCGTATGGAGCGGGATCAGGGCCTGGTGCAGGCCCAGCATCACCAGCGGCAGGAACAGCCCGCCGAGCACGAAGCCGGCGACGGCGCCGCCGCTCGCCAGCAGCCAGGTGGTGGCCGAGCCGAGGGCCGTCGACACCCACCCGGCCAGGAACATCAGCCCGCACAGCGTCATCAGGCCCGGCACCAGCACCGTCAGCGTCGGCGTCACCAGCACGTCGAGCCCCTCCGGCACCCGGCGCCGGCAGGCCCTCTCCACCCGCACCGCCAGCAGCGCCGCGCAGAGCGCGCCCAGCACACCGCCCTGGCCGGGGGAGAGCCGCTGGCCGAACACGCTGATCTGGGCCACGCCCGCGTACACCGTGACGGCCGCGACCGCGCCGCCCAGCACGGGCGTGCCGCCGAACTCCTTGGCCGTGTTGACCCCGACGAACACCGCGATCAGCGACATGAAGCCGCCGGAGACCGCGGCCAGCAGCGGCACCAGGGCGGGCAGCAGGTCCAGATTGGTGAGCAGGCCCCCGGCGCCCGCGACGATGCCGCAGCCGATGAGGGCCGGGATCAGCGGTACGAAGATATTGGCGATCCGGCGCAGCAGCAGCTTCGCCGGGGTGGCGTTACGGGCCCTTCGGCGCGCGCGCAGGGCGGAGCCGCGGGCGGCGAGGGCATCGGCGTCCAGGGGCACGGCCGTCGGTGTGCCGCGTGCCGGTGCGTGCCCCGCCGGTGCGCTGCCCGCCGCCTCCGCGTGCCCCGTCCGCGCCACCGGGGCGCCGGCCAGCAGGCGTTCGAACTCCGGGGCCACCCGGGCGACCGCCCCCGGCCCCAGCACGATCTGGTACGTGTCGTCCTCCACCACCCCGAGGACCGCCGGCAGCGCGGCCAGCTCCGCGTCCCGCACCAGGGACCGGTCGGCCAGCGCGAGGCGCAGCCGGGTCATGCAGTGCGCCACGGACAGGACGTTGGCCGCGCCGCCCACGAGCGGCAGGATCGCGGCGGCGACGGCACGGTGGGGGGATGCCTCGGGCATGCGGGGGCCTCGCTGTGCACCGGCCGGAGCCGGGTCGGATGAGAGCCCGCGGGGCGGCGCCGGCCGCCCGGCGGGCGGCCTCCATCGTCATCCCCCGTCCGGTCCGGGTCGAGGCGCCGCGCGGAGGGAGCGGCCCAGAGCGGTGCGCAGCCGCCCGTCCGCGCCGTCGAGCAGCCGCCGCGCCGTGGGGGCGTCGACCCCGCCGAGCAGCATCAGGATCGCGTCCTTCACCTCGCCGCCGGTCGCCCCCAGCGCGGCCGCGATCTCCTCGTCCGAGGCGCCGGTGGCCAGCGCGACGATCCGGTGCGAGCGGGCCCGCAGCTTCTCGTTGGTGGCGCGCACGTCGACCATCAGATTGCCGAAGGTCTTGCCCAGCCGGATCATCGTGATCGTCGAGATCATGTTGAGCACCAGCTTCTGCGCCGTGCCGGCCTTCAGCCGGGTGGAGCCGGCCAGCAGCTCGGGGCCGGTCACCACCTCGATGCCGTGCTCGGCGGCGGCCGCGAGCGCCGACCCCTCATTGCCCGACAGCCCGATGGTCAGCGCGCCGCGCGCCCGCGCGTGGGCGACGGCGCCGATGGCGTACGGGGTGCGGCCGGAGGCCGAGACGCCCACCACGGTGTCGTCGGCCGCGATGCCGAGGGCGTCCAGGTCGGCGGCGGCCAGCCGGGCGCTGTCCTCGGCGCCCTCGACGGCGCTCACCATGGCCGCGGGCCCGCCCGCGATCAGCCCGACGACCTGCCCGGGGGCGGTGTTGAAGGTGGGCGGGCACTCGCTGGCGTCCAGCACGCCGAGCCGGCCCGCGGTGCCGGCGCCCGCGTAGATCAGCCGCCCGCCGCGGGCCATGCGCTCGGCGGTGGCGTCGATGGCGGCGGCGATCAGCGGCAGCCGGGCGGCGACGGCGGCGGGCACGGTGGCGTCCTCGCCGTTCATGATCCGGGCGATCTCCAGGGTGTCGAGCCGGTCGATGTCGGCCAGCTCCCGGCGGAACCCCTCGGTGCCGAGGGCGTCGAGCTGGGCGCGCAGCGCCGCGCGGGCGTCGTCGGTGGAGGTCATGGGCGGCGGCTCTCCTGTCCGGGGTGCACGGGCGTACGGGCGCGGGCGGCCCGGTTGCCGCCATTGTGGCGGGCCGGGCCCGGGGCGGCGGTGCGAGCCGTGGGACAGGCGTGACAATGGGGACATGGAGCTGGAACAGGCCCTGCACGCCGCACGGGCATTGGTGATCGCCGACCTGACGGCGCGGGACGTCGCCGACGCGGACGTCGTCTCCCTCGTCGAGGACGCGGTGGCCGGCCGGCGCTGGTGGGTGGAGCAGTGGCCCGAGGGCGCGGGCTTCCTGGCCGGGCTGGTGGCCCAGGACGTCCAGGACGCGCTGCTGGAGCGGTACGGGCGCTGGCCGCTGTGCCCGGTGTGCGCCGCGGGCGATCCGCACGCCCTGGACGTCGAACCGGAGCTGGGCCCGGACCCGCACTGGGTGTGCGGCAAGGCCGGGGTGGTCGTGGCGCGGGTCGGCTCGCTCGGCGCCGCGGGGGCGGCGGGGGCGGCCGGGCCGGCCGAGGGCGGCGGCTGAGCGTGGCGCTGTACATCGACCCGCCGATCTGGCCGGGCCACGGCCGCATGTGGTCGCACCTGGTCAGCGACGTGTCGTACGAGGAGCTGCACGCGTTCGCGGCGCGGCTCGACATGCCGGCGCGGGCGTTCGACGGGGACCACTACGACGTGCCGAGCGAGCGGTACCCGGCGGTGGTGGCCGCCGGGGCGGTCGAGGTCGGCACGAAGGAGCTGCTGCGGCGGCTGACGGAGGCGGGGCTGCGGCTCCCCAAGCACCGCTGAGCGCCGGTGGCCGGCGGGGCCGTCGGAACGCGCCGGGGCCGGGGCTGGGACCGGTGCCGTCGGAACGCGCCGGGGCCGGTGCCGGGGCCGTCAGAACTCGCCGGGGACCATGCGCGTGGTCACCGCGATCCGGTTCCACGCGTTGATGGTGACGATCAGCGAGATCAACTGCGCCAGCTCGGCCTCCTCGAAGTGGCGCGCGGCCCGCTCGTACACCGCGTCCGGCACGAAGCCGTCGGTGAGGACGGTGACCGCCTCGGTCAGCGCGAGCGCCGCCCGCTCCTTCTCGGTGTAGACGCCGGCGGCCTCCTCCCAGGCGCTCAGCAGATACAGCCGCTTCTCGCTCTCGCCCGCCTCGCGCGCCGCCGCGGTGTGCAGATCGACGCAGAACGCGCAGTGGTTGATCTGGGACGCGCGCACCTTGACCAGCTCCGTGAGGGCCGGGTCCAGGCCCTTTCCGGCGGCCGCGGACAGGGCGAACATCGCCTTGTAGACCTCGGGGGCGAGCTCGCGCAGCACCATGCGGCGGTGGCCGCGGGGGGCGGTGCCGGTGGTCGTGGTCGTCGTCGAGGTCGAGGTCGAGGTCGAGGTCGCGGGGGAGGCGTGGGGCGCGGTGTCGGGAAGGGTGTCGTGCGGTGTCATGCCGCCAGCCTAGGAGGCCGGTGGCCCACCGGTATGGTCCATTCCCATGACCGATTCGTGGGCCATTTCAGGGGTCGACGCGCCCGGCGGCCCGGGCACAGGCGTCCCGGCCGACCCGCCGGCGGCCGGCGCGGCCGGGGCCGACCTCCATCTGGACCTCCGCCTCGACCGCACCCGCGGCGGCGTGCGCAGGGCGCTCACCCGCGCCCTGCGCGAGGCCATCGCCACCGGTCGGCTGGCCCCCGGCGCGCGGCTGCCCTCCTCCCGCGCGCTCGCCGCCGACCTCGGCCTCGCCCGCAACACCGTCGCCGACGCCTACGCCGAACTCGTCGCCGAGGGCCGGCTGACCGCCCGTCAGGGCTCCGGCACCCGGGTCGCCCGCCGGGCCGAGCCCGCCCCCGTACGCGGCCGCGGCCGGGCCCTGACCTTCCGTGACCCGTCCGGCCCGGCGCGCCCCTTCCCCGGCACGCCCGCGTACAGCCTGCTGCCCGGCCTGCCCGACGCCGGCTCGTTCCCCCGCACCGGCTGGGCCACCGCCATGCGGCGCGCCCTCGCGACGGCGCCGAACGAGGCGTTCGGCTACACCGAACCGCGCGGGCGCCGCGAGCTGCGCGTGGTCCTGGCCGAGTACCTGGCGCGCGCCCGCGGCGTACGGGCCGACCCCGAACGCATCGTCCTCTGCGCGGGCTTCGTGCACGGGCTGATGCTGCTCAGCTCGGTGCTGCGGGAGGCCGGCGGGCGGCGCATGGCCGTCGAGGAGTACGGCCTCGGCCTCCACCGCGAGCTGATCCGGCGAACCGGACTGGCCACGGTGCCGCTCGCCGTCGACGAACACGGCGCCCGTACGGGGGAGCTGGCGCGCTCCGCCGACGTGTCCGCCGTCCTCCTCACCCCCGCCCACCAGTTCCCCCTCGGGATGCCGCTCCACCCCGACCGGCGCGCGGCCGTCGTCGACTGGGCCCGCGCCACGGGCGGACTGGTGATCGAGGACGACTACGACGGGGAGTTCCGCTACGACCGGCAGCCCGTGGGGGCGCTCCAGGGCCTGGACCCCGAACACGTCGTGTACGTCGGCACGGTGAGCAAGAGCCTCTCCCCGGCGCTGCGGCTCGCCTGGATGGTGCTGCCCGAGCGGCTCCTCGGGCCCGTCACGGCCGCGAAGGGGGCCGTGCACTGGCACTCCAGCGCGCTCGACCAGCTCGCCCTCGCCGACTTCATCGCCTCCGGGGCGTACGACCGCCACGTACGGGGGATGCGGCAGCGCTACCGGCGGCGGCGCGACCGGCTCGTGGCCGCGCTCGCCGAGCACGCGCCGGGGCTGCGGGTCGGCGGGATCGCCGCGGGTCTGCACGCGGTGCTGCGGCTGCCGCCGGGTGCGGAGGGGGTCGCGCTCGCGGGGGGTGAGGCGCGGGGGCTGGCCCTGGACGGGCTGTCGCGCTACGCGTCCGCCGACTCCGCCGGGCCGGCGGAGGGGCTGGTCATCGGGTACGGCACGCCGCCGGAGCACGCGTTCGCGGGGGCGCTGGAGGCGCTGTGCGCGGTGCTCCGCGGGGTGCCGGCCGGGGTGTCGGCCGGGCCGCCGCCCGGTGACCCGGGTGGCTCCCGCGTCAGCCGGTGAGCAGCTCCAGCTCCGTGGCCATGTTGTGGCGGGCCGCGGCCTCCCACAGCCGCGCGCCCCGCGGCGTGCGGAACAGTTTCGGCAGCCCCAGCAGGTGGCGCAGCACCGCCGCCCGGCCCTCGCGGAACGCGTCGTCCGGCACGAACGCGTACTCCTCGCGGACGGCGGCCGCGTAGGCGGCGTACGCCTCCGGGGAGCCCGCGAGCACGGCGAGGTCGGCGTCGCAGAGCACCTCGCCGTTGGTGTCGCCCGGCCGTGGGTCGTGGTCCCGGGTCAGCCGCACCAGGCGCGCCACCTCCTCCGTACGGGCCTGCGGCACGCCCGCCTCCGGCAGGGCGCGCTCGGCGAGCCGCGCGCTGCGCTCCTCGTTGGTGGAGCGCTCCGGCAGGTACACGGCGTCGTGGAACCAGGCCGCGAGGCGCACGGCGGCCGGGTCGGCCGCGTGCGCGGCCAGCTCGTCGACGCGGTCGAGGACCGCGATCAGGTGGTCCGTGGTGTGGTACCTGCGCTGGGGTTCGGCCCAGCGGGCCAGCAGGTTGTCCGCGTACGGGTACGGGCTGGGGGCGGGGTCGCTCGCGCTGTGCGGTTCGTCGGTGGCCGCCCGGGCCTCTTCGAGGGCGGCGGCCCAGCGGTTGCGCAGTTCGGCGTGCGGGTGGTTCGTGTCTTCCCGCTCCGCGGGAGGGGGAGTGGCCATGCGGTCATTGTCTCCCGCGCGGTGCCCTCCGGGCGGGCCTGCGCGACGTCCCCTCCGGGGTGGTTCGCGCGACGTCCCTGTTGTGGGTCGTCCGTGACGTGACCGTCGTCGACGTGAACGCCACGGGCTTTTCCCGCCCCTTCGGGGCGGGGGTGGGGTGGTGTTTGCGGCGCCCCGAGGGTGCGGGGGTCGGTGCCGCACCGGGGTACCTCCTCGGCGGCGCACGTGCACGTGGCTTCTTCGGCTCTCCCGCCGTCTCGTGCGCCGCGCTGCGGGGGCACCCCGCTACGTCCCCTCCGGCGGCATGGGCGCACAAAGCGGGTGGGGGGTTCTGCGCTCCCTACGTGTGAGGTGCTGGTGGTGTCGCGATCGTGCGCGAGTGGTCGCCCGTGTTTGCCCGCCCTTCGGGGCGGGGAGCGCGCGGGGCGGCGGCCGTGGCGCGACCCTGGAGAGGGGTGCGCTGTGAGTGGCGCAGCGCGTAGGGTGACATTGGACTAGACCTGTCGTCCCAGGCGCGGGTCGGGGAGGAAGGGTGTCACGTGAGCAACGGTCCGATCCTGGAAGTGATCGCACTCGACGCACAGGACGCGGTGGCCGCGCAGGAGGGCGGCGCGGACCGTCTCGAACTGGTCACCGACATGGCCGCCGACGGGCTCACCCCCTCGGCGGAGACCTTCGCCGCGGTGCGGGCCGCGGTGGACATCCCCGTACGGGTGATGCTGCGCGCCGCCGACGGCTTCTCGGCCGGTGACGCGCGCGACGTGGCCGCGCTGTGCGCCGCCGCCGCGGAGCTGCGGGAGGCCGGCGCCGACGCGTTCGTGCTCGGCTTCCTCGACGCCCATGGGCGGCCCGACCTCGTGGCCGTCGAACGGCTGCTCGACGTCATCGAGGGGTGTCCGTGGACGTTCCACCGCGCCATCGACCGCGCCGCCGACCGCCACGAGCTGCGGCTGCACCTCGCCGAGCTGCCCGGGCTCGACACGTACCTGACGGCGGGCGCGCCCGAGGGCGTGTCCGAGGGACTGCCGACGCTGATCGCGGAGGCCGCGCGGCGCGGTGAGCCGGGCTACGAGCAACGAATCCTCGTGGGCGGCGGGCTGCGCGCGGCGCACGTTCCCGCGCTGCGGGCCGCGGGCATCGACGCGTTCCACATCGGTGGCGCGGCACGTGGCCCGGAAGGCTGGGCGGCCCCGGTCTCCGCCACGGCCGTACGGGAGTGGGCCTCCGAGATCTCCCAGTAGCCGCAGCTCGCGCATCACGGCTCGGCCCCCCGCGGGTGGGGGTTGCCCCCATCCCTCAGCGGTGGCTCGCCGGATGGGCAGCGGCATCCGCGTGCGGCGATCGTGTGTTCCGGAACATCACGTGAAGGACCGCGAAGGGGAATCAGTGAATCGTCCCATGGAGCACGCTCTCGCGCGCCGTACGCTGCTGGCCGGCGCGGCGGCAGCCGGTGCGGGAATGGTGTGGGGAGGCGCGGGGAGAGCCGTCGCCGGTGGGTGGAGAGGGCCGGTGGAGCAGGCGGCGGTGGACGCCGAGGTGGCGCGTCTGGAGCGCGGGCTGATCGGGTTGCGGCGGGACATCCACCGGCACCCGGAGGGCCCGGGCCAGGAGCGGCGTACTGCCGGTGTGGTGGCCCGAGAACTGCGGGCGGCCGGGCTGAGCGTCACCACCGGGGTGGGCGGCCACGGAGTCGTCGGCGTCCTGCGCGGCTCGCGTCCGGGCCGGACCGTCGCCTACCGGGCGGACATGGACGCGGTTCCGGCCAAGGACATCGTCGGGGGAGCATTGGCGTCGGCCCACGTCTGCGGTCACGACGTCCACACCGCGGTGGGCGTCGGCGTCGCTCAGGTCCTGGCGCGGCTGCGGCAGCGACTGAGCGGAACGGTGGTCTTCCTTTTCCAGCCTGCCGAGGAGACTCTGTCCGGGGCCCGCGCAATGATCGACGCGGGCGTGCTGGAGCGCCACCGCGTCGAGGAGATCCACGCACTGCACTGCGGGCCGTTCCCGGTCGGCCGGTTCGCCGTGACCCCGGGCTACGGGATTCCGGGCCAGGACAAGGCGGAGGTGACGCTCTCCGGTCCGGACGCGCCCGATGGCGCGCGGCGACTGGCCGCCGACATCGGCGCGCTCGCGACGGTGGCCCTGCCGCGGACTCCCGCGGACCTGGAGCGGATTGTCGCTGACGCTCAGACGCCCAACGGGCCACTGGCCCGGTTCGTGGCCGTGCGGGCCAGAGCGCAGGAGGCCAAGGTGAGCGTGTCCTATCGCTGCTGGCCGCAGGAGCGGTACGCGGAGGTGCGTGAGGGCATCCGCCGAGCGGCCACGTCGTACGCGGGGGCCACGGTGAGCTTCCCCGCCGAGCCGTTCCCGGCCATGGTCTGCCCGGAAGGCGACGCCCGAAGGCTCGCCCACCACCTGCGCCGCACGCTCGGCCCGAACGCGGTGACCGAGCTCCGTGCCGCTTTCCCGCCCTTCAGCGGCGAGGACTTCGCCCTCTTCCTGGACCGGGTCCCCGGCACGTACACCTTCCTCGGCGTCCGTGCCCCCGGCGCACCCATCACAGCCGGCTACCCGCACTACCCCGACTTCTCCCCGGACGAGCGCGCCGTCGGGGTCGGCGTACGGGCGATGGCGAGCTGGATCGCGGAGCGCGGCGAATCCCGCTGAGACGGCAGCGACGGTCACGGTGCCATGGGCGACCACCCGCGCACGATCGCGACACCACCAGCACCCCACACGCAGGGAGCGCAGACCCCCCACTCCGCTTTGTGCGCCCATCCCACCGGAGGGGACGTAGCGGGGTGCCCCCGCAGCGCGGCGCACGAGACGGCGGGACAGCCGAAGAAACCACGTGCACGTGCGCCGCCGAGGAGGTACCCCGGTGCGGCACCGACACCACCCAGCAACCGGGCGCGCAAACACC
>NZ_JBPQTV010000131.1:0-16748 GCF_051386515.1 Streptomyces sp. URMC 123
GGCCGCCGCTCCGAGCGCCGCCCCGGCCACCGTCCCGGCCACCGTCGCGTCCACCGGCGCGCTCACGCCCCCGCACCGCACTCAGCAGGGAGCCCGCCATGACCGAGCAGGACCGCCCCTCGCCGCACCGCCCGCGCCCGTCCCGGCGCCTGCGCTTCCTGGTGCTCGGCGGGACCGGCTTCATCTCCGGGGCGGTGGCCGCGGAAGCGGTGGCCAGGGGCCATGACGTCACCTGCGTGGCCCGTGGCACCGGCGGCCCCCCGCCGGCCGGCGCCCGCCTGGTGCGCGCGGACCGGGACGCGCCGGGCGCCCTCGACGCCCTGCGCGGGGAGCGGTTCGACGCGGCCGTGGAGAGCGCCACGCTCTCCCTGCGCCGGGTCCGCGAGGCCCTGCGCGCCGTCTCCGCCGCGCACTGGACGTTCCTGTCCTCCATCAGCGTCTACGCCGACACCCACACCGCCGGCCAGTCGGTGCGCACCGGGCGGCTGCGGCCCGCGCTCGCCGACGAGTCGCTCTGCTACGACCCGGCCCGCGACCCCGAGCCGTCCCAGGCCGTCTACGGCGGGGTGAAGGTCGCCTGCGAGGAGGCCGTCCGCGAGGCGACCGACGGCCGGGCGTTCGTCGTCCGCCCGGGGCTCGTCGTGGGGCCCGGGGACGACGTGAGCCCGTTCGGCCACTGGCCCCTGCGCATGGCGCGCGGCGGGGTCGCCGTGGTGCCCCCGGACGTGGCGGCCGACGGCTCGCCGGTGCCCGCGCAGTGCGTGGACGTGCGCGATCTGGCGGCCTGGATCGTCGACCGCGCCACCGAGCGCACGGCGGGCACCTTCGACGCGGTCGGCCCCACCGGGCGGCTGTCCGCCCTGCTGGCCGACGTGGCGAAGGCGGTCGGCGCGGACACGCTCGAACTCGTACCGGCGCCCGAGGAGGTCCTGCTGGCGGCCGGCGTACGGCCCTGGACCGGCCCGAGGTCCCTGGCGCTCTGGCCCCCGCGGGCCCTGCACGGCGCGCTCTCGCGCGATGTCGCCCCCTCCGTGGCGGCGGGCCTGCGCACGCGCCCGATCGCGGAGACGGCCGCGGCGGTCCTGCGGGACCGCCTGACCCGCGCCGGGGCCCCGCGCCCGGTGGCCGGCCTCACCCCGATCGAGGAGGCGTCGGTCCTCCGCCTGCTCGGCCGCTGAGAAGGCGCTGGTCGGGGGCGGGTTGCAACCGGGGTTGCAGCGGGGATGCCACCCGCGGGTGGCATACAGGCGGCGCGGGCCGTTGCTACGTTCTGGCGTGCTCGGCCCGTCCGCGTTCCACCGGCCGGTCCGGCTCGCTCGGCTGGCCGGCGCCTCGGGACGCCCGCCTCCCAGGAGTTGCCTTGGCCCCGACCGTGCCCCGCTCCCCCGCCTCCCGGCTGCCCTCCCTGACCGGCCTCCGCTTCGTCGCCGCGTTCGCCGTGTTCGCCTCGCACGCGTACTTCGTCGCCTGGTTCGACGGCGACTTCGCCGCGCCCGCGACCAGGCTGGCGCTGATCGCGGCCTGGTCGGGCGTCGGCTTCTTCTTCCTGCTGAGCGGCTTCGTGCTCGCCTGGTCGGCGCGGCCGGCCGACACCGCCGTGTCGTTCTGGCGCCGCAGGGTGGCGAAGATCTATCCGACGCACGCCGTCACCTGGTTCGCCGCGCTGGTCCTGATCGTCTGGACGGGTGGCCAGATCACCGCGCGCCAGGCGGTGCCCAATCTCTTCCTTCTGCACGCCTGGTCGCCCTCGCTGGACGTCTACAACAGCGTCAACGGCGTCTCCTGGTCGCTGTCCTGCGAGGCGCTCTTCTACCTCTCCTTCCCGCTGCTGATCCACCTGGTCCGGCGGATACCGGCCCACCGCCTGTGGCACTGGGCGGGCGGCACGGCCCTCGCGGTGATCCTGCTGCCCCTGCTGGTCACCCTGGCCTTCCCCGGGGAGCCGAAGTTCGCCGGGCTCCCGGTGACCCTCCATCAGTACTGGTTCCTCTACGTGTTCCCCGTCGCGCGGCTGCTGGAGTTCGCCCTCGGCATGCTGCTGGCCCGCGCGGTGCTGGAGGGGCGCCGGGTGGCGGTGCGCTACTGGCACGCCGCGGTGGCCCTGGCGATCGGCTACCCCCTGGCGCTGAAGATGCCGTTCCTCTACGGCATCGCCGCCGTCCTGGTGGTGCCGATGTCCCTGCTGATCCTGGCGGGCGCGAACGCGGATGTCCGGGGCGGGTACTCGCTCGCCCGGCACCGGGCGATGGTGTGGCTCGGGGAGGTCTCGTTCGCCTTCTACATGGTGCACATGCTGGTGCTGGAGAACGGCTACCGGCTGATCGACGAGGGCCGCACGGCCTCGCCGGCGGCCCGGACCGCCGCGGTGGCGGGCCTGTTCGCCGCCGCGCTGCTGGCCTCCTGGGCGCTGTACGCGGGTGTGGAGCGGCCGGTGATGCGCCGCTGGGGTGGCGCCGGGCGGGGCAGCGGAAGAACGGCACCGGCGCGGTCCGGGCCGGTCACGCCGGTGCCGACCGCGCCCGCACCGCCCGCACCGCGCTCGCCCCTCATGTCCCCGACGGCCGGCGACCCTTTCGTACCGCCGACACCGGCGCCGACACGGGAGCCGGCACCGGCGCCGGCTCCGAGGGCGGTGGACGGCGACCCGGTCGCGCCCTGACGGCCGTCCGCGGGCCCGTCGTCGCCCGCGGCCGGCCACGGGCCCCCGGCGGCTCGACGGCTTGGCGGCTCGACGGCAGCGCACCGGCAGCGCACCGGCTCGACGGTGGCCACGGCTCAGTGGTCGTGCGGCCCCCGGTGGTGCACCGTGCCGTGCGGGTCCTCGCAGTGCCGGTCGACCGCCCCGCCGGCACCCGCGCCGGCGAGGATGCCCGCGAAGGGGCTGGGGGCGTGGTCCACCTGGAGCGTCGCATGGGTGATCCCGTACTCCTCGCGCAAGGTGGCCTGCACCCCCTGGCGCACGGTGTGGCAGTCCCCGCCGACCTCCACCAGCACATGGGCGGAGAGCACCACCTCGCCGGAGGTGATCTCCCAGACATGGAGGTCGTGCACCTCGACGACCCCCGGGTGCTCGGCCATCCGGTCGCCGATCGCGTCGGGGTCGAACCCGGCCGGAGCGGCCTCCAGGAAGATCCGTCCGGAGGCCCGGACGAGCGACACCCCGGACTTGATCATCAGCGCCACCACGATGAGGCTGGCGATCGCGTCCGCGCGGGCGAACCCGGTCAGCATCACGACCGCACCGGCGACGGCGGTGGCGATGAAGGCGTAGAGGTCGGTGATGATGTGCTGGAAGGCGCCCTCGACATTGAGCGAGGAGCGGTTGGCCTTCGACATGCACCAGGCGGCGGCGATGTTCACCACCACACCGGAGAGCGCGGTCACCAGCACCAGCCCGCCGCCGACCTCCGGCGGCTCCAGCAGCCGGTGCACGGCCTCGTACGCCAGCCAGCCCGACAACAGCAGCAGGGTGAGCCCATTGGCCTGGGCGGACAGGATTTCCGCCCGCTTCAAACCGTAGGTGTAGCCGCCACGGGCCGGCCGGGCGGCCAGTCGCATGGCCACCAGGGCCAGCACGATGGAGGCGGCGTCGGAGAGCATATGGGCCGCGTCGGAGATGAGCGCGAGGGAATGCGCGGCAAAACCGATGACGACTTCCACCGCCATATACGCGACGATGAGGCCGAGGGCTATGGAGAGCCAGCGGCGGTCCGCGTCCTGGGCCACGCCATGGCTGTGCCCGCCGTGACCGTGGCCATGCCCGTGACCGTGCGCGTGATCGTGCCCGTGTCCGCGACGCCGCTTCCCGTGCTCGCGCCCGGAGGCCGTACCCCGCGCGCGACCGTGTCCGTGATCGTGGCCGTGTTCATGGTGGTGGTCCTGCCCGTGCGCGTGTTTCTCGCCGGCGTGCCCCTGCCCCTGTTTCATGAAACCCCCATCGCGTCGCGAACGGACAGAGGAAGTGAAGCGCATGGGCGGAACAATTTCAAAGGCTGCAATGGAGACGATTATCGATAGCGGCCTTTTTGGTGACGGTTGTCGATACCACGAAAGAATGGCTCGGGGTTTTTCCGCGCCCCGCGGACAAGGAGCGGCGAGGCAATCGCGCCCCGGGAGCCGGCCGGCGGGACCGAGGAAAGGGCTGCGATCGCGGCCGCGCCCGCCTGCCCCGGGCGGTGACGCCCCGGGGCCGCGGGCGCGGCCATCCGTCCACGACCGCGAACGGACCCGGGCGGCCCGGGCCCGCCCCCGTGGCGGTCACTGCGGACACCGTCCAGCGTGAGCATTTCCAGGCGCAACGCAATCCCCGGTTCGGGTGACGCGCCTCGTACGCATGAACCGGAAAACGGGCCGACGCCGTACGGGCCCGACAGTGCGGCCCCCTGACCCGTTCTCGAACTTTCGCCCGAACTACCGCCCGTGACAGCCGCCCGCGGGGGTCGTTTGTCCGAGCACTCGTCCGAGTCGCCGTCAACGAGGAGGCCGCATGCAGCCACCGATGAGTCCCCCGGGAGCCCGTCCGCGCGTTCGAGCGGGAAGCGGTCCTGAGCGGCAGGGGGCGGGCGGGGCCACCACGCCCCGTACCGCTCTTCGCGCGGCGCGGCGGGGGGCGGCCGCATGACCCCGCGCCACCGCTCCGTCGTGGACGTCTTCGTGCTGCTGCTGCGTGACGACGGACGCGTCCTGCTGCTGCGCCGGGCGGGCGAGGTGTACGCCAGCGGGCTGCTGGTCCCGCCGTCCGGGCACCTGGAGGCCGGGGAGGACGTGCGCAGCGCCGCCGCGCGGGAGCTGTTCGAGGAGACGGGGGTCGAGGTCGCGCCGGGGGCCCTGGAGTTCGCCCATCTCGTCCACCACCGGAGCCCGGAGGGGCAGGGACGCGTCGGGGTCGTCTACATGACCCAGCGCTGGCGCGGCACCCCGGTGAACCGGGAGCCGGAGAAGTGCTCCGCCCTGCTGTGGGCCAAGCCGGGGGACCCGCCGGCCGACTGCGTCCCGTACGCGGCGCACATCCTGCGCCGGTTCGACCGCGGTGATCTCGACTCCCTCCACGGCTGGTCCGCCGGGGCGGCGCCGTTCTGACGCCCCATCGGCCGGCGGCCCCGCGCGGCGCCCGCCGCGCGGGGCGCTATCGTCGGCGCTGAAGTGCGGCGGGGGCGCGTCATCGTGCGGGCGCGCCCCCAACGCCCCTCGGGGCGGCAGCGAACGGCACCGACCGGTCCGCCGGCGGAAAGGAGCAGGCGTGTACGAGCCACGGCCGCTGCCGGTGGCGCTCTCCGAGCCCCACGCGCGCTGGGCCACGGTGCGGGCGGAGCGCACGGTCCTCGGCATCGCCCACAACGTCACGGCCGCGACCCGGCTCCTGGACCTGCTCACCGTCTTCGAGGGCGACCAGCGCGTCCACACGGTCTTCACCTGCCCCGGGTCGTCGGCGCTCGACACCGGGACCGCCGAGTTCCTCGCCGCGCGCGGCATGCACCACGTGCCCTGGCCCATCGCGAAGCGGGAGCGCTTCGACATCGCCGTCGCCACCAGCCGCGGCGGGGATCTGCACAATCTCCGCACTCCGCTCATCGGCGCGCCGCACGGGGCCGGATACAATAAAACGTTGCACCGGGAGCCGGGAGCCGGGAGCCGGGAGCCGGGAGCCGGGAGCCGGGAGCCGGGAGCCGGGAGCCGGGAGCCGGGAGCCTTCGGTCTGACGGCGGAGTGGCTGACGCACGACGGCCGGGTCGTGCCCTCCGTGATCCTGCTGTCCCATGACGAGCAGCGGGAGCGACTGCGCCTGGGCTGCCCCGAAGCCGTCCCCCTGAGCGTCGTGGCCGGCGACCCGTGCATCGACCAACTGCGGGCCAGTGCGCCGTTCCGCGCGGCCTATCGGGAGGCGCTGGGGGTGCGCCCCGGCCAGCGCCTGGTCGTCGTGTCGTCGACCTGGGGGCCCTCCTCGATCCTCGGCGGCACCGACGCCCCCGTCCTCCGGCGCGCCCTCGCCGAACTGCCCGCCGACGAGTTCCGGGTCGTCGCCGCGGTCCATCCGAACGCCTGGTACGGCCATGGCGCGTGGCAGTGGCAGAACTGGCTGGCCCCGCTCCTGGACTGCGGCCTGATGCTCCCCGCGCCGGATTCCGAGACCTGGAAGGCGGCGCTCGTGGCCGCCGACGCCCTCATCGGCGACCACGGCTCGCTCACCCTCTACGGCGTCGCCCTCGGCATCCCGACCCTGCTGGGCTCGTTCGCCGCGGAGGTGGTCGCCGACGGCTCGCCGATGGCCCGGCTCGGCCGGGTCCTGCCGCGGGTGGCCGCGCGCCGCCCGTTGGCGCCGCAGCTCGCGGAGGCGGCCGCCGCCCAGGCGGACGACCCCGAACTGCGGCGCGTCGGGGGGCTGGTGACCTCCCGGCCCGGCGAGTCGGCCGCGCTGCTGCGGCGGCTGTTCTACGACCGGCTCCGGCTGGCGGAGCCGCCGTCGGCGGCGAGCGTGCGCCCGATACCGCTGCCGCCGAGGCCCGTGCCGGCCCGGGTGGCGCCCTGCCTGCCGGCCGCGTTCGTCTCCGTCTCGCTGACGCCCGCGGGGCCCGGTGCGGATTCCCCCGCCGAGCGGGGCTCTTGCGCCCGTACGGAGGCCGGCCCGCCGCCGGGCACCGAACCGCCCGCCCACCCTCGTACAACGGCCCATCTGGCGGCGCGCGTGCGCCGGTTCCCGGCCGCCCTGCAGCCTGCCGGCCACGGTGACGAACGGCTGGCCACGGCGCATCTGGTGGCCGAGGCCGCCGACCCGGACGTCCGCTGGTCCCGGTCCGCGGACGTGCTGTTGCTGCCGCTCGGGCGCGCCCCGGGCGCCGACGCGCTCGGGTCCGGCGCGGAGGGAGTGGCACGGCGGCACCCGGGCTGCTCGCTGGTCGTGCGCGAGGAGGCGGAGGGCGGGTGTCTGGCGCTGCTGCCCGACGGGCGGCGGCTGCGGGCGCGCTGGTCGCGGCGGCCGGCGTGGGCCTGCTTCGCGATCGCCGGTTCCGTCCTGCACGATCTGGCCCATGACCGCCCTGAATCCGCGCCCGGGCCCGGCCCGGAAGGAGCCGGGCGGGCGCTGCTGGTCCACGTCGAGGTCGGGGGCGACCAGGAGCCGGGGCTACTGGCCGTCCACACCGCCTGAGCCGTGTGCGGTGCCGGAACCGGCCGCACCGCTCGAACCGGCCGGGCCGTCCGAGCCGCTCGCGCCGGCCGGGGCATCCGCACCCCCCGAGGCATCCGCGCCGGCCGAGGCATCCGCGCCCCCCGAGGTGTCCGCGCCGGCCGAGGCATCCGTGGCGCCCGAAGCATCCGCGGCGGCCGGGGCGTTCGCACCACTCGCCGCATCCGGCCGGAGCGCGCCGTCCGGGCCGCCGGGTGCCCCGGTGAGCCGCCGTTCGGCGTCGGCGACGCGCACGCTGCGCTCGGCGGCGTACAGGTCGCGCGCGGCGGTCCAGTCACGGACCGCGCGGTCGCGCGAACCGAGTTCGGCGAGTACGTCACCGCGCGCCAGCAGGGCCTCCGCCTGCCGGTGGGCCGGGCCGTGCGCGCGCATCAGCGGCACGGCCTCGTCGAGAAGTTCGAGGGCCCGGCGCCCGTCCCCGTACGCGCGGCGGTCCTCGGCGTGGCGGATCAGCGTGCGGGCCTCGTTGTAGCGGTCGGGGAGCTCGGTGAACTGCCGGCGGGCGCCCAGGAACGCGCTGTCGGCGTCGTCGTGATGGCCCAGGGCGGTCAGGGCGCGCCCTCGGTGGTACGCGAGCAGGGCGCGGCCACGCGGGTGGTCGACGCCGTCGAGGGCGGCCAGGGCGCGGGCGAAGTGGTCGAGGGCCGCCTCGGGCCTGCCTTGCCTCAGCTCCAGCAGCCCGAGGCCCTCCAGCGCGGAGGACGCGGTGCGCCGGTGGCCCTCCGTGCGCCGGCCGTCCGGCGGTTCGCAGAGCCGCAGCGCCTCGCCGAGGTGGCGGCGCGCGTGGCCGGCGTCATCCTCGGCGGAGCCGAAGCGATCGAGACGGGCGAAGCCGAGCTCGTAGTGCATGCGGGCGACCGCGAGCAGATCGCCGCACTCCAGGGCGGAGGAGAGCCCGGTGGTCAACGCCGCGATCCAGTCGGCGTGGTGGCCGCCCCGCAGGCAGTGGGTCCACAGGGCCTGGCAGATCCGCCACGCGGCCCGGTGGCGGCCGCTGCCGGCGGCGAGCTCCACGGTGGCCAGGAGGTCGGCCCGCCGCTCGGCCAGGAGGCGAGTGGCCGACGCCGGGTCCGGCGGCGTGGGAGCGGTGGCGTACGCGCGGTAGGTGCCCTCCGGGTCGTACCGCCAGCGGCCCGAGAGCGCCGCCTCGGCGCGCTCGGCGCGGTCGACGTGATGGGCGACGAGGCGGTCGAGCGCCGCCTCCCGGCTCTCCTCGGGCTCGTCGCTCCGGGCGCACCGCCAGGCGTGGTCGTGGACGAGCGGGCTCATGGTGAAGCGGTCGGCGCCGTCCGCCACGGGGCCGGCGCCGCGCGAGCCCTCCGGGCCTGCGCCACGCGGTTCCCCCGGGCCAGCGCCAGACGAGTCCTCCGGGCCGACGCCGCGCGAGTCGCCCGGTCCGTCGGCCGAGCCCTCGGCGCCCGGCTCCCCCGGGCCGGCGTGACCCGGCTCCCGGTCGCCGCCGACCCGCTCCAGCAGGTTCGCGGCGGCCAGCGCCCGCAGCGCGGCCGACGCCGCGGCGGAGTCGGCCGCGCCCAGCAGGGCGCGTGCCGCCTCCGTGTCGACGGACGGCGTCGGCAGCAGCCCGAGCAGCCGATAGGTTCTGGCCTCGTCGGCCCGCAGGCCCCGGTACACGACGTCCAGCATGTCGGGCAGTGAGGGCTCGCCGAGGTCGTCGGCCACGCTCATCGCCTCCAGTCGGTGGCTCCGGTCACCGAAGCGGGCGGCCAGCTCGGCGAGCGCCCCGGGTCCGAGCGCGGCCAGGTGCGAGCCGATGATCCGTACGGCGAGGGGGATGCCGCCGCAAACCCTGACCAGCGGTCGGCGCGCGCCGCGGGTGTCGTCCGCCAGCCGGCCCACCCGGCACAGGAGTTCGTCGCTGTGCCGGTCGTCGAGGGGTCTGACGGGCAGGACCTCGACGTCGAAGCGGCTCACCAGGGCGGGCAGCCGGCCATGGCTGGTGATCAGGACGACGCTGTCGTCCGAGCCCGGGAGCAGGGGCACCACCTGGGCGGCGGTGACCGCGCTGTCGATGACGACGACGATGGGCCCGTCGCTCGTCCAGGACCGGAAGAAGGCGGCGAGCGCGTCGGGGTCGGCGGGGCGGTCCTCCCGGGGCACGCCGAGGATGTTCAGCCAGTCCTGGAGCACCGCCACGGGGTCGGCCGGGCGACCGGCGCGGTCCCGGCCCAGCACGGCGTGCAGATGCGCCGCCGCCCCGAGGTCGTCCCGGCGCAGCCGCAGCCATCGGCGGACGGCCGCGGTCGCCCCGACGCCCGGGACTCCGGTGAGGAGCATGCGGGCGGGGACGCCCTCGGCGCGGCAGCCGGCCCATACGGCGTCCATGCGGGCGAACAGCTCGTCGTTGTTGACGTAGTGGCGGACCGTGGGGACGGCCATGCGGGGCAGGTGCCGCCGGGGCGGGGGGTGGTGGACATGGGCGTCCCGGGCCATGATCACGGCACCGTGGAACGTCCCGCCGCTGATGGAGTTGTCCGTCGTGCCCGCGGTCCCGGGCTCCCCGCTCGTCACGAGGTGCGGCCGGGGCCGGTACGGGGGGTCGGTTCCGTACGGGCCGGGGCGTCCGTACGAGCGGTGGCCTCCGTACGGGCCGGGTCCGGCGTCGGGGCGTACGGGGGCGCGTGGAAGGTCAGCGACCCGAAGTCGCGGCCCTGGACGAGCGGCCCGTGCAGCACCCCGCCCGTCACGGTGTTGTGGACCGCCCCCGGCGCGTCGGCCGCCTGCCGCGGCGCCAGCTCCTCCAGCAGCGCCCGCAGTTCGTCCGCGGCGGCGGGGTCGGCCCGCAGCAGCCGCTTCAGCCGGGAGCGCCACTCGGCCTCGACATCGGCGAGCGCCGGCCCGTCGCCGGCCTCCCGCGCGGCGATCAGCTCTTCCCGGGAGAGGTCCAGTTCCTCCTCGGCCTCCGCCGAGCGACCCCGGCGACCGCGGCCGAACAGGGCCGCCAGCCGCTCCTTGGACTGCGCCCACGAGTCGGACACCATCAGCCCGACCAGCGTTGTCGCTCCCGATGTGGCGAGCGCTGCCAACTCGGCTTCCACCCAGGCCCCCTCGATGACGGTGTGGGAACCAACCGTAGGAAGATCCGGGCGTCCTGGGTAGTGTCCCTTGGTTTCCGCTCCGCCGTGTCGTAGGAATCGGGGCATGTCGCGCACGTTCGAGGAACTGGTCGCCGAGGCCGACGCGGTGTCCGTGGCGGGCTGGGACTTCTCCTGGCTGGCGGGCCGGGCCACCGAGGAGCGCCCCTCCTGGGGCTATCAGCGGCTGATGAGCGACCGGCTGGCCGCCGTGTCGGCCGCGCTGGACCTCCAGACCGGCGGTGGCGAGGTCCTGGCCGGCGCCGCGAAGCTGCCGCCCGCCATGGTCGCCACGGAGTCCTGGCCGCCGAACGCCGCCAAGGCCACCCGGCTGCTGCACCCGCTGGGCGCGGTGGTGGTCCGGGTTCCGGACGAGCCGCCGCTGCCCTTCGCCGACGCGGCGTTCGACCTGGTGACGAGCCGTCACCCGGTCACCGTGTGGTGGTCGGAGATCGCCCGGGTGCTCCGGCCCGGCGGCGAATACGTCGCGCAGCACATCGGCCCGGCCACGGTGTTCGAGCTGACGGAGTACTTCCTGGGGCCGCAGCCGGAGGCCCGGCTGAAGCGGCGCCCCGAGCTGGAGGAGGCCGACGCGCGGGCCGCCGGCCTCGACGTGGTCGACCTGCGCTCGGAGCGGCTGCGCATGGAGTTCTTCGACATCGGCGCGGTCGTCTACTTCCTGCGCAAGGTGATCTGGACCGTGCCCGGCTTCACGGTCGAGCGGTACCGCGACCGGCTGCGCGAGCTCGACGAGGAGATCCGGGCCGAGGGCGTGTTCGTGGCGCACTCGGCCCGGACCCTGGTGGTGGCCCGCAAACCCGGCTGACCGGGCTGTCGCCCCCGGCGGGCCGCGGCCGGCCGGATCAGGCGAGATCGGACAAAACCCGGCGAGATCGGTTGAGATCCGGCGAAATCAGGCGAGGGAGACCAGGTCCAGGTACTCCTCGCTCCAGAGGTCCTCGTCGGCGTCGGGCAGCAGCAGTACGCGGTCGGGGCGCAGGGCCTCGATGGCGCCCGGGTCGTGGGTGACCATCACGATCGCGCCCGGGTACGTGCCCACCGCGGCCAGCACCTCCCGCCGGGAGGCCGGGTCGAGGTTGTTGGTCGGCTCGTCCAGCAGCAGCACGTTGGCGCCGGAGTGGACGAGGGACGCCAGGGCGAGCCGGGTCTTCTCGCCGCCGGAGAGCACCCCGGCCGGCTTGTCGGCGTCGTCCCCGGTGAACAGGAACGCGCCGAGCACCCGGCGGATCTCGCCGTCGGTCAGATGGGGCGCGGCGGCGGCGAGGTTCTCCCGTACGGTCCGCTCCTCGTCGAGGGTGTCGTGCTCCTGGGCGAAGTAGCCCAGGCGCAGCCCGTGGCCGGGGACCACCCGCCCGCCGTCGGGCGCCTCGACCCCGGCCAGCAGGCGCAGCAGGGTGGTCTTGCCGGCGCCGTTCAGGCCGAGGACGACCTGCCGGCCGCCCCGGTCGACGGCGAGGTCCACGCCGGACAGCACGGTGTGGTCGCCGTAGGACTTGGTCAGGGCGATGGCGCCGAGCGGTGTCCGCCCGCAGGGGGCGGGCTCGGGGAGCCGGATCGTGGCGGTCTTCTCGGCGCGGCGCGTCGGCTCCAGCTCGGCGAGCATGCGGTCGGCGCGGCGGGCCATGCTTCGGGCGACGACGGCCGTCGCCACCCGTGCCCGCATCCGGTCCGCCTGAGCGCGCAGCGCGGCGGCCTTGCGCTCGGCGTTCGCGCGCTCCCGCGCGCGCCGCCGCTCGTCCGCCGCGCGCTGGTCGAGATAGGCGGCCCAGCCGGTGTTGTGGACGTCGATCGTGGCGCGGTGGGGATCGAGGTGGAAGACCCGGTTGACGGTGTCGGCCAGCAGCTCCGTGTCATGGCTGACCATCACCAGGCCGCCCCGGTGGGCGGTGAGGAAGGTGCGCAGCCAGGCGATGGCGTCGGCGTCGAGGTGGTTGGTGGGCTCGTCCAGCAGCAGGGTGCCGTGGTCGGCGAAGAGGATGCGGGCGAGTTCGACCCTTCGCCGCTGGCCGCCGGAGAGGGAGCCGACGGGCCGGTCCATGACGCGTACGGGCAGGCCGAGTCCCGCGGCGACGCGGGCGGCCTCGGCCTCGGCGGCGTAACCGCCGCGGGCGGAGAACTCGGCCTCGGCGCGGGCGTAGGCGTTCATCGCCCGCTCCTGCGCGGCCGGGCCGGTGGCGTCGGCCATCGCGGTCTCGGCGGCCCGCAGGGCGCGGACGGCCCGGTCCAGCCCGCGGGCGGAGAGGATGCGGTCGGTGACCGTGACGGTGGGGTCGGCGGCGCGGGAGTCCTGGGGCAGGTGGCCGACCGCGCCGGTGACGCCGATGGTCCCGGCGGCCGGCCGGACCCGCCCGGCGAGGGTGTCGAGGAAGGTGGTCTTGCCGGCGCCGTTGCGGCCGACCAGGCCGATCCGGTCGCCGGGGGCGATGTGCAGGGAAATGCCGGCGAGCAGCAGCCGGGCGCCGACGCGCACGTCGACATCACGAACGGTGATCATGGGATGACGCTCCGAGAAAGCTCAAGGACACACGGGTGGCGTGAGTGCGGGTCCTTGAGCTAGGAGACTCGGGTCGTCGACATGCGGGTCAGGGTAGCGGCGGCCGTGGCGCGAGCGCATCCGCTTTTTCGCCGGGCCGGGCGGACCGGGCGGGCCCGGCGGGGGCCGGTGTCCGGGGGCGTCACGCGGACTTCGGTTCCACCCGGGCGACCACGGCGTGCGGCCGGCCGGGGCGAGTGGCGGTGAACGCCCCGTACAGCGCCTCGTGGTCGCGGCCGTCGACGGTTGCCGCGCTCCAGCCGGCGGCCTCGAAGCGGGAGGCGATGCCGCCGGGCCAGCCGTGGGTGGCCGAGGAGTTGTCGATCACCAGGGTGCGCAGCCGGTCCAGCCCGGCGGCGCCCGCGTAGGCGATGGCCTCGTGGTTGCTGCCCTCGTCCAGCTCGGCGTCGCCGATCAGCACCCATACCGCGGGGTCGGTCAGCCCCTGCGCGCGCAGGCCGAGCGCCGTGCCCACGGCGAGCGGCAGCCCGTGGCCCAGCGAACCGCTGCCGATCTCGGCGCCGGGCACCAGCGTGCGGTCGGGGTGGTGGCCCAGGGGCGAGTCGTACGACCCGAAGCCGGGGAGCAGCGAGACGGGGAAGAAGCCCTTGGCCGCCAGGACGGCGTAGTAGGCCATCGGGCCGTGGCCCTTGGAGAGCAGGAACCGGTCCCGCTCGGGGGCGTCGGCGGTTTCGGGCGAGACGCGCAGCACCCGGTCGTAGAGGACCCACAGCGCGTCCAGGGTGGAGGTGGCCGCGGGCCCGTGCTTCTCGTCGCCCGTCATCAGGGCCATGAGGCGGCCGAGGTCGGCATAGCCGTGGCGGGTGGCCGCGGGGGTGGTTCCGGTTGCGTCGGTGGAAGTCATGGAGAGAGCTTGCAACTTCAAGTTGACTTGAGGTCAAGGGCTGCCGGGAACGGGTTGGCGGAGCGCCCGGACGCGGCGGCGCGGCCGCCGCTATCGTCGGCGGGTATGACGTCCACGCATGACCGGCTGTCCATCGGAGAGCTCGCCTCGCGCAGCGGGATGGCCACCTCCGCCCTCCGTTACTACGAGGATCTGGGCCTGATCCACTCCGAGCGCACCGCCGGCGGACAGCGGCGCTACGCCCGCTCGACGCTGCGCCGGGTCGCCTTCATCCGGGCCGCCCAGAGCGTCGGGCTGTCCCTGGAGGAGACGGGGGCGGCCCTCGCCCGCCTCCCGGAGGACCGCGCCCCCACGGCGACCCAGTGGAACGCGGTCGCGCGCACCTGGACCGGCCGCATCGACGAGCAGATCGCCGACCTGCAGCGGCTCAAGGCCCGGCTCACGGGGTGCATCGGCTGTGGCTGTCTGTCACTGCGCAAGTGCGCGCTGTACAACCCGGAGGACCGGGCGTCGGCGAACGGCGCCGGGGCGCGCTATCTGATCGCGGACGAGGCGCCGTCCGCCTGAGCCGCGCGCGACCGGCGCCCGGGGGAGGCGCCCCACGGGGCCGAAACGGAGTGGGCGGCCACCCCCTGAAGTGCGGTATTGTTCTCATGCGCGATCAGCCGGGGCCCACCCCGGCCGAACGGGCACCGGGACGTGGCGCAGCTTGGTAGCGCACTTGACTGGGGGTCAAGGGGTCGCAGGTTCAAATCCTGTCGTCCCGACGGTGCCGACATGCCCTTCGATTCGGGAGAAATCCCGGAGCGGAGGGCATGTCGCGTTTTCGCGGGCGGCGCCCCACTGACCTGACGGGCCGAACGGCGCTCGGCTCGTTGTCGTGGCGCCCGCGGCGGTCCCGCCGGCCTCTCCGCGCGCCGGCCGCTGCATGATCGTCGCGGCGACCGCGAGGGGAGTCGTTTCCGCCGGTTGTCGTACTATGTCCGACGTCGCTATTGCGTCCTCGGCCATCTCGTCGTCCTCGTGCCCGGGCACCGCCGCGCTCTCTCGCGGGAGGCCCGGGCTCGTCGCGTCGCACCCGGTGTCCGCTCCCGGGGGCCGATCCCGGCGAAGCCGATGAGGCCGGAACGCGGTGCGGGTGGTTGCTCCTCGCTCATCCCGGCAGCGGGCGACGCCGGTCGGCGCGGCCGGCGCGGACCCCGGCCCGCACGCGTACGGCGGTGGGCCGCGAGGCGCGTAGGGGCTTGTCGGTCCCGGTCCCCAGGCAGAACGGAACAGCACGTCGTGGATGTGAGCGCGGGCAATCGGAAGGGCCTCAGCCTTTTCGCCCTGATCATGATCGGTCTGGGGTCCATCTTCGGCTCCGGCTGGCTCTTCGGGGCCGGTCAGGCGGCGCAGGTCGCCGGGCCCGCCGCCCTGGTCGCCTGGGTGATCGGCGCGATCTTCATCGGCATGATCGCCATGTCGTACGCCGAGGTCGGCGCCGCCTATCCGCTGCCGGGCGCGATGGCCCGGTTCGGCTCCCTCTCGCACGGCCCCGTGCTCGGCTTCGTCACCGGCTGGGCCGTGTGGATCGCGACCGCCTCCCTGATCCCCATCGAGTCCATCGCCGGCACCCAGTACATGGCCTCCTGGAACTTCGGCTGGGCCCGGGGGCTGGTCGCCGACGGCAGCCTCACCGCCACCGGCATGGCGGTGGCCCTGGTCCTGACCGTCGCCCTGTGGCTGGCCTGCTACTGGTCCGTCGCGCTGCTGGCGCGGGCCAACAACCTGCTGACCCTGGTCAAGTTCGCCATCCCGGTCCTCGCCGTCGCCGCGCTCATCGCCTCCGGCTTCCACACCGGCAACTTCACCGAGCACGGCGGCTTCGCCCCCAACGGCTGGTCCGCCGTGCTGACCGCCGTCAGCGCCTCCGGCGTCGTCTTCGCCTTCAACGGCTTCCAGGCCGTCGTCAACCTCGGCGGGGCCGCCAAGAACCCCGGGCGCGCCATCCCGCTCGCCCTCGTCGGCGCGCTCTCCCTCGGCCTGGTCATCTACCTCGCCCTCCAGGTCGCCTTCCTCGGCTCCGTGCCGCCGGAGCGGCTCGCCGAGGCCGGCGGCTGGAGCGGGGTCAACTTCGCCTCGCCCTTCGCGGACCTCGCCAAGCTGCTGATGCTGCACTGGGTCGTGACCATGCTCCAGTTCGGCGCGTTCATCTCGCCGTCCGGCGCCAACATCGGCAACGTCGCCTCCTCCGCCTATCTGGCGCAGAACCTCGCCGAGACCGGCTTCTTCCCCAAGAAGATCGCCGAGGTGCACCCCCGGTACGGCGTCGCCCGCCCCGCCATGTGGCTGAACCTGGGCTTCTCCGTGCTGCTGCTCCTCACCATCGGCCACAGCTGGGAGGCCCTGGCCGGCGTCGTCTCCGCGGCGATGGTCGTCTCGTACCTCATGGGGCCGATCGCGGTCGGCGTCTTCCGGAGGACCAAGCCGCACCTGCCCCGGCCGTTCCGGCTCCCCTTCGCCGCCGTTCTCTGCCCCGTCACCTTCGCGTTCGCGGCCTGCGCCCTCTACTGGTCGAAGTGGCCCAACACCGGCAAGGTCGCCGTGCTCACCCTCGTGTCGGTGCCGATCGCCGCGGTGGTGCTGCGCCGCCGAGGGGAGGCGAGCCTGCGCCGCCAGTTCGCGCCGGCCTGGTGGATGGTCGGCTTCCTGCTGTGGCTCGCGCTGCTGTCCGCCCTCGGCAGCCCCGAGTTCGGCGGCCACGGAGTGATCCCGGGCGGCCTCGACACCGCCCTGGTCGCCCTGTCGTCCCTCGGCTTCTACGTCTGGGCGGTCCGCGCCGGCGTCCGGGCCCACGAGGCCGGGCTGCCCGACCCCGACCCGGTGCTCGGCCAGGGGCTCGACGCGGCGGGCCGCCCCGATGTCCCGGCGCCCCGGCGGCCCGAACCGACCGGAGCCGCCGTCTCCTGACGGCCCGCGAGCCGGGCGCGGGAGGCCGGGCCCGCGAGCCCGCCCCGGGAAGCCCTCCGGCCCCCGCCGGGCCGGGCGGACCGGGCGGGCCCGGCGAAAAAG
>NZ_JBPQTV010000132.1:0-16633 GCF_051386515.1 Streptomyces sp. URMC 123
CGGCCGGGAAAAGAGCCCGCGCCTTCGGCGCGGGAAAAAGGGGCTTCGGCCCGGAGGGGCGGGAAAGCTTGTCCCGGCCGAAGGCCGCAGGAAAACAGCCCCGCCCCGGAGGGGCGGGAGAACACCCCGGCCGGGGGCCGGGAGGCGCGGCGTCGGTCACGTCACGGACGACGCACAACGGGGACGTCGCACACCCCAACCGCATGGCGTGATCGCGCCGTTACGGAAAGATCCCAACCGCTTGTAGCCTGCAGCCGATCCACCAAACGATCACGACCTGGAGGTTATCGGTGAGTCACACCCGTACCGCGCTGGTCACCATCGCCGCCGCCGCACTCGCCGCCACCGCGCTGGCGACCGGTGCCGGCACCGCCACCGCGGCGCCGGCCTCGGAGACCGAGAAGTGCACGTCCGGCACGTTCTACTCCCAGGACCAGTACTCCAAGGTCAACGCGCGGTTCTGCGTCAAGACAATTCGCAATGGGAACGGCACGTATGACATTCAGCCGTACATCGTCGGCGACCCGTACTACTACAAGACCCTCGGCTGGTTCTCGGACGGCGGCAACGGCACAACGGCCAGCTCCTACCCGATCATGTATGTCGACAACATCACCGCCGTCAACAACGGGCGCCAGGTCTCCAGCGGCAGTTACACCGACAAGGCGGACGGCGGCGAGCTCTATCTGTCGGCGCCCCGGACTCGCGTCGCGTCCGGAACCTACAAGGTCACTTTCACCGGCGTGGTGAAGAACCGCGGCTACTGGGCGTCCGTCACCGGCGGCCAGCCCGAGTCGTACCTCGTCAAGATGGGCACCCACACCGTGGAGGGCACCATCCCGTAAGCCCCGCACCCCGCTGCCGCACACGAGGAGCCGCCCGGTGGGTCCGTGACGCGGTCCACCGGGCAGGCCCTGGAACACAGGCCCTCGAACGCAGGGCCTGAAACGCAGGGCCTAGAACGTGATCTGGTTGAGCGTCTGCGCTATCGAGTTGAGGAAGCGGTTGATCGCCGGCGCCATGCCCGTCGACGCGAGGAAGAACCCGAAGAGCACGGCCACGACCGCCGGTCCGGCCTTGAGAGAGCCTCCGCGGATGAGGACCACCATCACGATCGCCAACAGCAGCACCACGGACAGCGAAATGGCCACAGCTGATCACACCCTTGGTCGGAACGTCCCGCCGGCCCGGAAGCATGCAGCCCGGCACACCCCCGCGCCGTCCATCGTGCCACCAACGCCCGCCCCACAGGACCCGGGTGACGGGTCGTCGGCGCGGCGTTGACGCACTTCGTGCGTGTCCTGGAGGTTACGGGGCCCGATCGTTGCGACGATCACCCCGCCGCACGGCGAATGTTCGCCATTCCGAGCGAAACTCCGAACAGGGGACCAGCCCCCCGCAGCCCGCGCCGCGCGGCCGAACGCCCGCCGGGGCCCACGTGGACGGCCGCGGTCATGACATACGTAAAGTGTGCGCCATGTCCGAGGACCCGCCCCTGATCCGGAGCCTGCGTACGGCCGTGGCCGCGGCCCCCGCCGACGTGCCGCTGCGGCTGCACCTCGCGGAGCTGCTGCTGGACGCGGGCCTGCACGACGCGGCCGTCGCGGAGGCCGCCGTCGCCCTCCAGCACGCCCCCGGCGACCCGCACGCGCGGGCGCTGATGGCCCGCGCCATGGGCGCCCCCGCACCCGCGCCCGCGCCGCAGCCGGAATCGGAACCGGAGAAGCCGGAAGAGCCACAGACACCGGCAACCGCCCCGCACGCCGCATTCGACTGGCACGCCGCCCAGGAACAGGTCGCCGACGTCGTCCCCCCACGCTTCGTGGAGACCACAGCGGAGACCCCAGACGCCCCGGCGACCCCGGCCGCACCGCTGACCACCGACGGCAGCGGCGACCCCGGCGCCACGTCCCCCTGGGACGTGGCCGCCCCCGGCCCCGTGCGCCTCGCGGACGTCGGCGGCATGCGGGAGGTCAAGGAGCGCCTGGAGGCCGCGTTCCTCGCGCCGATGCGCAATCCGGAGCTGCGGAAGCTGTACGGGAAGAGCCTGCGCGGCGGGCTGCTGCTGTACGGCCCGCCCGGCTGCGGCAAGACGTTCATCGCCCGCGCCGTCGCGGGCGAGCTCGGCGCGAACTTCCTGTCCGTGTCGGTCAACGACGTGCTCGACATGTGGATCGGCAACTCCGAGCGCAACATGCACGAGGTGTTCGCGACGGCGCGGCGCCAGGCGCCGTGCGTGGTGTTCCTGGACGAGCTGGACGCGCTCGGCGGCAAGCGCAGCCGCACGCAGAACAGCGGGATGCGCAACACGGTCAACCAGTTGTTGACGGAGCTGGACGGCGTCGACGCCGCGGCCAACGAGGGCGTCTTCGTGCTGGCGGCCACCAACGTCCCGTGGGACGTGGACGTGGCCCTGCGCCGCCCCGGCCGGCTGGACCGCACGATCCTCGTGCTGCCGCCGGACGCCCCCGCGCGGGAGGCGATCCTCCGCTACCACCTGCGCGACCGCCCCATCGAGAACGTCGACCTGGGCAAGCTGGTGAAGGTCACCGAGGGCCTCTCGGGCGCGGACCTCGCGCACCTCTGCGAGGCGGCCGCCGAGACCGCGCTGCTCGACTCGGCCCGCACCGGCACGGTCCGCATGATCGGCATGCGGGACCTGCTGGGCGCGGCGAAGGCCGTGGTCCCCTCCACCGAGCCCTGGTTCGCCGCCGCCCGCAACGTGGCCATGTTCGCCAACGAGGGCGGGATGTACGACGATTTGCTGGCCTATCTGAAGAAGCGGCGCAAACTGTGACAGATCATCCGTTGGTCGTGCGGGCCGAGGCACTCGTGGACCTCGGGCGGTACGAGGACGCCAAGGGCACGCTCGCCACGCGTCTCCAGGAGGACCCCGAGGACGTCCGCGCGCTGCTGGAGCTCGCGCGCTGCCATCTGGCCGCCGGCGAGGGCGACCGGGCGGTCGAGGCGACCGACCGGGCCGTGGCGCTGGCCCCCGAGGACTACGCCACGCTGGAGATGCGGGCGCGCGCCCTGCGCAAGGTGGGCCGCATGGCGGAGACGGGCGCGGCGCTGCGGGAGGCGATCCGCCTCGATCCGCACCGCTGGCGGCCGTACGCGGCGCTGGCCGAGATCCAGCCGTGGCTGCCGGACGGCGACCGGCAACAGGGGGTGCGGTTCGGCCAGGAGGCGGTGCGGCTGGCGCCGGAGGAGCCGAGCGCGTACGAGTCGCTGTACAAGGCGGCGATGCTCGCGGCCGAGCACGACCTGGCGCGGCGGACGCTGGAGGCGCTGCGCCGCCTGGACCCGACGAACGCCCTGGCCGTGGTGCTGCAGACGGACGACGCGGCGAAGTCGCCGGGCGTGAAGGCGGCCGAGGCGGCCGACCTCTACGCGGACGCGCTCACCACCGTCCCGAACTCGCCGTGGCTGAAGGGCGCGCTCGACGACGTCACGTACCGGCTGCTGCGCGGCACCCGCTGGATCGCGCTGTTCTGCCTGCTGGCGGCGGGCGTGCTGATCGACATCTTCCCGCAGGAGGGGAAGGCGGTACGGGAGCTCCCGGCCCCGCTGGGCAACCGGCTGTGGGTGCTCGTGGTGATGTGCGCGTTCTGGGGCTTCGGCGCGTGGCGGCGCTACCGGAAGCTGCGCGCGGGCGCGCGGATGAACGTGCGGTCGCTGGTGCGGCGGCGCCGCTGGGCGCGGATCGTGCTGGCCCAGGCGTCGTGGGCCGTGCTCTGCGCGCTGTTGATCTCGCAGGTGCCGTGGACGGAGCGGACCGCGCCGCAGGTCCTGTTCTGGGCGGGCCTCGTCCCCACGCTGGCCACGATCTGGTTCGACAAGAAGAAGCGGAACTGAGGGCACGCGGCGCGGTGGTTGCGCGCGCGGATGCGATCACGCCGCGGCGGTCCTAGCGTCGGCGGTGTGCGCGCCGCGTCACCCGTTCGGGCGCGCGCGACCGCGCCCCCGCCGCGGCGGGGGCGGGCAATCCGCGACGAGGAGAGTGCCATGCCCGTTCGGACGCTTCAGGACAAGGTCGTCGTGGTCGGCGGCGCCTCCCGGAATCTGGGCGGCCTGCTCAGCCGGCGGCTCGGTGAGCACGGCGCGAAGGTCGCCGTGCACTACAACAGCGACTCCTCCCGCGAGGGCGCCGAGGAGACCGCCCGGGCGGTCGAGGCGGCGGGCGGGAAGGCGATCACCCACCAGGCCGACCTCACGAGGGTCGCCGGCGTGGAGGGCCTGTTCGACGCCGCGGTGCGGGCGTTCGGTCGGGTCGACGCGAGCGTGAACACCGCCGGCATGGTCATCAAGAAGCCGATGACGGAGACCTCCGAGGAGGAGTACGACCGGATGTTCGCGGTGAACGCGAAGGCCGCGTACTTCACGATGCGCGAGGCCGCCAAGCGCATCGAGCGCGACGGCGCGATCATCACGATCGTCACCTCGCTGCTGGCCGCCTACACCGGCCTGTACTCGGTCTACGCCGGCAGCAAGGCCCCGGTGGAGCACTTCACGCGGGCGCTGTCGAAGGAGCTCTTCGGCCGCAACATCAGCGTGAACAACATCGCGCCGGGCCCGATGGACACCTCGTTCTTCTACCCGGCCGAGGACGAGGGCTCCATCGCGTATCACAAGTCCTCGGCCATGAACGGCGACCTCACCAAGGTCGAGGACATCGTCCCCTACGTGCTGTTCCTGCTCACCGACGGCTGGTGGCTGAACGGTCAGACCCTGTTCATCAACGGCGGCTACACCACCCGGTGACCACGCGGACCGGACCCGATCGGATACCGATAACCTTCCGGTCATGTCTGATCACTATCCGCACAATGCGGGTCCTCCGCCGCCACCGGGCGGGTATCCGACGCCGCCCCCGCAGCAGGGCTACGGGCAGCCGCAGGCGTACGGGCAGCCGTACGCGCAGCCCTATGCCGGGCAGCCGCCGTACGCGCAGCCGCACGGCATGCCCGCGTACGGCTACCCCCCGTATCCCGGCGGCCACGACCCGTCCGGCATGCCGATGACCATGCCGGGTCCCGTGCGCACCGCGCAGGTGCTGGGCATCGTGATGGGCGCGCTGGTCCTCGTCGGGGTCCTGGCGAGCGGGGCCGTCTACGGGGCCGAGGCCGCCGGGTACGCGATCGGGGTGTCCCTTCCGGCGATCGGCGCGTTCATCTGTGCCCTGCAATTCAAGCGGGGCGGCAATGGCGCCAAGGTCACCGCGGTGGTCTTCGACTCGCTGATGATGTTCTTCGGGCTCGGCTCGTTCGCGCAGGGCAACCTTTCCGGCGGGCTGCACTTCGTATTCGGCCTTCTCGGCGTCATTTTGCTCTCCCAGCGCGTCTCGGGCGCCTGGTTCCGGCGGGACCGGGCGCTGCGCTGAATTTCCCCGCGTGCGCGGGGACGGCAACGCCGAAGGGCGGCGACACCTCACCGGTGTCGCCGCCCTTCGGCGTTGTGGAATCGGCCCGATCGAATCGATCAGTACGCCGAGTTCACGTTGTCCATCGAGCCGTACTTGTCGGCCGCGTAGTTGCAGGACGCCGTGATGTTGGCGACCGGGTCGTACGGGTCCCAGGACGTGCCGTCGACGTGGTACGCCTTGAACGTCGGGTCGATGATCTGGAGCAGACCCTTCGACGGGATGCCGGCGGCGGCGTTCGAGTCCCAGTCGTTGATCGCACGCGGGTTACCGGTCGACTCACGCATGATGTTGCGCTTGATGCCGTCGTAGCTGCCCGGGATGCCCTTGGCCTTCATGATGTCCAGGGCCTCCTTGATCCAGCCGTCCAGGTTGTCGGCGTACGCCTTCTTCGCCGGGGCCGGGGCGGCGGCGGGCTTCGGGGCCTCGGGGGCCTCCTGCACCGGCTCGCGCTCCTCGGAACGGCTCGCCGCGTCCTGCTCGGCACGCTGCTTCGCCTCGGCGTCGGCCTTCTTCTTGGCCTCGGCATCGGCCTTGCGCTTGGCCTCGGCGTCGGCCTTCTTCTTGGCCGACGCGTCGGTCTTCGCCTGCTCGGCGGCGTCGCCGGACCGCTGGGCCAGCTCGCTCTGCTGCTCGGCACCCACGGTGTGGGCGTCCCAGGCGACCGGCTGCACGGCGATGGACTGCGTCGTGTCGGCGGCGGCGGTGTTCGGGACGACCGCGAACGCCAGGGCGGCGGCACCGGCCGCGGCGATGCCGGCGGCGGAGAGCGTGTGGACCTTGGTCAGGCGGGTATAGCCGGAGACGGTGGAGCGCATAACTGTGCTGAACCTCTTCCAATCGCTTGAGTCGCAGTGGCCTTCATCGGCGCGTAGAAAAAGCGCCGCGTCTCGATCGACGGCGCCGTGCGACTCAGCAATTGTTAGCGGCGCTCAGAACCCCTGGCAATCATGTGACGTACTACGCTCTTTCGTGCTGTACGGGCCGCCGGGAGAAGCGGTTCCCCATTTTCAGCGGCCGGTTCGCGCGGGGCCATCACTAAAGTGACCCGTATGTGATCTGGGCCCTATGCCCGGCCTCACACGGGGGCGCCCCGCGGCTCGCTCATCGTGAGCGAGCGCCTCTCCTCCGTTCACGGATTTCCGGCCTTTTCGGCGGCCTCCGACCCCTGCCGCACCGCGTACTCGGCCCAGATCGTCTTGCCGTCCGCCGAGCGCAGGTCGATCCCCCATCTCGTCGCCAGCGCCTCCACGAGGAGCAGGCCCCTGCCGCTCTCCGCGTCCGGCGCCAGGCGCGCGGCCGGTACGGGGACCGGCGGGGCCGGGCAGGTGTCCGAGACCTCGACACGGAGCGTGGGCCCCGCCGGGTCCGCGGTCAGGACGAGCCGGAACTCGGCCTTGCCGCCGTGCGCGCCGTGCCGCACGGCGTTCGCGACCAGTTCTCCGGCGAGCAGCGTCACCGTGTGCCACGTCTCCGTGTCGCTCGGGAAGCCCCACTCCACGAGCCGCTGCCCGCACAGCCTCCGGGCGAGCCGCGCCGCGCGCGGCACGGACGGGAAGTTCATCGCGAAGCCGCGGCGTCCGACTACGCGTGTCTGCTGAGCGGGTGGTGCCTCGTAAAGGGGAGTTTCCGTCGTCATGGCCCCCACTCTCCGTAGCGGTCGCTAGCGTGACCAGTCCCGATGCGCATACGGGGGCGCGGCGTACGGGGGCACCCACCTGTCTGTACGACTGCGGAGGTCACTCCCATGGGCAAGCCCACCTCTACTTGGCCCAGCGAACCGGTGTCGGTCGCGCTCCAGCTCTTCGGTGCCCAGTTGTCGGCGCTGCGCGGCAGCCGCGGACTGACTCAGGCCGAGCTGGCCGCCAGGGTCAGCTACTCGGAGGCCACCGTTGCCTCGATCGAACAGGGCCGCCGCGTCCCGCAGCCGGAGTTCATCGAGCGCGTGGATGACGTCCTGGACGCTGGCGGGGCGCTCAAGGCGAGTGCGCCCTTCGTGGCGGACGCCCGTCTGCCCCTCAACTTTCCGGACTTCGCCGACATGGAAGCCGAGGCGGTGTGCCTGTCCAACTATGAGAACCGGTTGGTCCCCGGGCTGCTCCAGACCGAGGACTATGCCCGCGCTCTCATCAGCGGGCACATCCCACCCCTCGACGACGAGACCATCGACCTTCGGGTTTCGTTCAGGATGAAGAGACAGGAACGACTCGCCCGGAAAGCATCCACGATCATCAGCTATGTGATCGAGGAGGCCGTACTGCGTCGGCCTGTCGGTGGCACAGCGGTCATGAAGGCACAGCTACTGCGGTTGCTCACCGAAGCCCGTCGACGGAATACGACGCTCCAGGTCATGCCGACCAGCACATGGGCGCACGGAGGAATGAGCGGGCCCATCGCGTTGCTCGAAACCTCGCAGAGGCGCACGATTGCCTACACGGAGTCACAGGGTGTCACCAGGGTGATGACCGACCGAGACGAAGCAGCGGTGTTGTCCCACAAATACGGACTCATCAGGGCGCAAGCCCTGA
Organism: Streptomyces sp. URMC 123; assembly: GCF_051386515.1. Taxonomy (NCBI): domain Bacteria; kingdom Bacillati; phylum Actinomycetota; class Actinomycetes; order Kitasatosporales; family Streptomycetaceae; genus Streptomyces; species Streptomyces sp. URMC 123. The sequence goes on from NZ_JBPQTV010000132.1 coordinate 7,951, forward strand.
GCGTCGAGAAATCTGCACGCCTGATCGAGGGATTGGTGGGTGAGATGTGATGCCGGATCACATATGGTTCAAGAGCAGTTATAGCGACGACCACAACCCCAATTGCGTGGAAGTCGCGACAACACCCCGCCTCATCCACGTCAGAGACAGCAAAGACCCGTATGGGCCCACTCTCGCCTTCCCAGCCGCAGAGTGGGCCCATTTCGTCACCTTCGCCAAGGAAGTCACCTCGACGGCAGCGACGGTCTCACCTCGCTGATGCTGCCCGCAGGGCGACCCGCGCGGGAAGCGTCGTCGCCAGTACTCCGAGGACGAGTACGGCTCCCGCCATGGCCCCGTACACCAGCGGCGGCACGTAGGGGTTCTCGCCCGTGATGCCGCGTGCCATGGGGACCAGCGTGGTCATGGCGATGCCCGTGCCCAGCGCGATGCCCGCGACGGCGACGAGCAGCGCCTCCCAGCGGACCATCCGCAGGACCTGGCGCCGCGTCGTGCCGACGAGGCGCAGCGTGCCGAGTTCTCGGCGGCGGTCGAGGATCGTCATCACGAGCGTGTTGACCGCGGCGACGGCCGCGAAGCCGCCGAGGACGGCCGCCATGGTCGTGTTGGCCCACTTGTTGAGCTCGCGATCGAGCGCCTGGGCCGTGGCGTGGCCCTCGGGGTCGGTGACGGCGAGCTGCCCGGGGCCGAGGGCGCCGAGCCGGGTGGTCACGGCCCCCGGGTCGGCGCCCTCGCCGAACGCCACGAGGAGTTCGCTGTCGAAGGGCGAACGCGTGTGGCCCGCCAGCGCCGTACGGGGCAGGGTGATCTCCGCGAGGCCGAGCCCCCGCGCGTAGGTGGCGACGACCTTCGGGTTCACCTTCGTGCCGTCGGGCAGGCGGAGTTCGATCCGGCCGCCGACCGGGGCGTGCGCCGAGTCGGCGAGGGTCGCGGCCACCGCGACCGTGTCGGGGCCGAGCGCGGCCAGGGAGCCCGCGCGTACGTCCAGGTCCTGCACGGCCGCGATCGACCGGCCGTCGCCGGAGAGCGCCTGCGCGGAGTACGACTGGAGCACGCGGCTCCCGCCCGAGCCGACCTGGGCCAGGACCTGCGCCTTGTGGACGCCGACCGCGGCCCGTACGCCGGGCACGGCCGCTGCCCGCTCCGCCGCGTCGGCGGGCAGGCCCGCCGGGGCGGTCACCACGCGGTCGGCGACGAGGCCCGCCCGCTGCTGCCGCTCCGTGGCCCGGTCCTGGCTGGTGTGCAGGAAGACCAGCGTGGAGGCGAACGCCATCGCGAGCACGATCGGGGTGATCGCGGAGGCCAGCCGGCGGCTGTTGGCGCGGGAGTTGGCCGCGGCCAGGTCGCCGGGCGCGCCGGCCGCGCGCAGGGGCAGGCCGATGAGCTGGGCGCAGGCGCGGGCGACGAGCGGGCCGAGCAGGGCGACCGCGAGCATGAAGAGCATGACGACGCCGAGGGCCGCGTTGGCCGCGTCCTCGCCGGACTCCTGGGTGGCGAACGCGGCCAGGACCACTCCCCCGGCGACGGCGACGAGGCCCAGCGGCGTACGGACCGGGCCGATCCGCAGGCGCGGCACGTTCGCCTCGCCCAGCGCCTCGCCGGGCCGGATGCGGGAGGGGCGGCGGGCGGCGAGCCGGCCCGCGAGGAGCGCGGTGAGCAGGACGGCGCCCGCCGCGGCGCCGAGGCTGATCGGGGAGACGGCCAGGTCGACGGCGTGCGGCACGGCGCCCTTGTCCTTGAGCTCGCCGAGCCACCAGGCGGCCAGGCCGATGCCGGGCAGGACGCCGACGGCCGCCGCGAGCGGCGCCACGAGCAGGGCCTCGGTGGCGATGGAGCGGCGGATCTGGCGCGGGGTGGCGCCGATCGCGCGCAGCAGGGCGAACTCGCGGGCGCGCTGCCCGACGGAGAGCGCGACGGTGCCGGCGGCGGTGAACACGGCCACCATCGCGGCGACGCCGCCGAAGGAACCGCCGAGCGCGGTGAGCATCGACTGCGCCTCGGCGAGGGCCGGGGACTCGACCATGGACCGGTCGTCACCGGTGTGGACGACGGCGCCGGTGCCGTCGAGGGCCTTCCGTACGGCGGTGGCGAGCGCCGGGGTGCCGGTGCCGGGGGTGGGCAGGACGGCGACGGCGTCGACGCGGCCGGGGTGGCCGGCGAGCGCGGGGGCGGCGGAGTCGGCGAACCAGACGGTGGCCGATTCTTGTCCGGTGCCGGCCTGCTGGTCGGGGGCCGCCGTGACGCCCGCGACGCGGAAGGGGCGGGTGCCCTCGGCGGTGGTCAGGTTCACCCGGTCGCCGGGGGCGCGGGAGAGCGTTCGCGCGGTGGCCGCGTCGAGCACCACCTCGCCGTCGCGCGGGGCCGCGCCCGCGGCGAGGTGCCGGTCGGTGAAGGCGGCCGAGCCCCAGCCGTGCGCGGTGAGCGCCTCGCCGCGGGGGCCCTGCGCCGGGAAGGTCACGTCGGGGACGGCCGCGGCCACGCCCGGCGCGGCGGCGGCCTTCCGCACGAGGGCGGCGTCCAGGCGGGCGGTCTCCGTGACCCTGGCCCCCGCGTCGACGCGCTCGCCGTCGGTCTCGACGATCAACCGGGCCTTCTGGTCGGCCGCGACGACGACCGGGGCCCGCTCGTAACGGCTCGGCGGCACGCTGGCGCGCAGCCCGGTCTCCAGCAGGATGCCGCACGCGGCCACGATCAGCGCGGTCATCATCAGGGCGACGAACGTGCCCGCGAACGAGGCGGGCTTGAAGCGGATCGCGGCGCGCGCGAGTCCGTTGGGCGGCAGGCTCATCGTCAGGCCGCCGCCCCGGAGAACGCCGCGGCGGCCGTCGTACGGGCCGCGGTCAGGGCCGCCATACGGTCGGCGATGCGCTGCGCGGAGGCGCCGGTGAGGCCGTCGACGAGGGCGCCGTCGGCGAGGAACAGCACCTGGTCGGCGTGGGACGCGGCGACGGGGTCGTGGGTCACCATGACGACGGTCGCGCCGTGCAGGTCGACGGCGGCGCGCAGCAGGGCGAGCACCTCGGCGGCCGTACGGGCGTCCAGCGCGCCGGTCGGCTCGTCGGCGAAGACGACGTCGGGGCGGGTGACGAGGGCGCGGGCGATCGCCACGCGCTGCTGCTGGCCGCCGGAGAGCTCGCCGGGGCGGCGGCGCGCGTGCTCGGGGCCGAGGCCGACCTGCGCCAGCACCTCGGCCGCGCGGCGGCGGTCGGGCCGCTGCCCGGCCAGCCGCAGCGGCAGCACGATGTTCTGCTCGACGGTCAGCGACGGCAGCAGGTTGAACGCCTGGAAGACGAAGCCGAGTCGGGTGCGGCGCAGGGCGGTGAGCTTGTTCTCGCTCAGGCCGGTGAGTTCGGTGCCGGCGAGGCGGACCGAGCCGGCGGTGGGGCGGTCCAGGCCCGCCGCGCACTGGAGGAAAGTCGACTTCCCGGAGCCGGAGGGGCCCATGACGGCCGTGAACGACCGGGTGGGCAGCGACACATCGATGCCGCGCAGGGCGTGGACGGCGCCGGAGCGGCGGCCGTAGGCGCGCCGCACGCCGCGCAGCTCGACGGCCGCGACCGGCTGCGCCGGGGCGCCGCCCGGTCCGCCGGGCCCGCCCGGTTCGGGGGACCCGGCGGGTCCGTACGCGGGTGGCCGGTGGCGGTTGCGCAGCCGCATGGAGTTTCCGCCCTTTCGGGTGTCGAGGAGATGACGCGTTGACCTCATCGACCGTAGGGATTCTCCGGGGTCGCGAACCATGGCGGTCGCCGCCCGATCGGGGGTGGGGACAACCCCACCGGGCGCGCGGGGCGGGCCCCCGGGGCGGGTGCGGCGGGTGGTGCGGCGGTTGCGGCCACCGCTGTCCTGGGGCGCGCCGCCTGCGGACCGGGATGCCCCGCCGCGCGGCAAGCGCCTAGCTCGGCGATTCGGGGTCCCGCTCCAGGACCTTCACGTACGGGTTGCTCTCCATGAGGGTCACGGCCTCGGAGGTCAGATAGCCGGCGAAGCCCCTGAAGCCCGGCATGCGGTACTCGTGCCGAATGACGCCACCATGGGCGATGACGTCCTGCCGGGCCTTGTCGATCTCGCTTTCCGGCGTCGCGTCCGTGAACAAGACGACATAGTTGCCCGGCTCGCCGACCTGGGCAGCGCCGAGGGCCCTCGACTGGCCGACCGCCGCCGGAGTGGCGGCAGCGGAGGCGACAGCGCCGACGGCCGTACCACCGACAGCGAGAAGCGCGGCACCGATGACGAACACCGCGTGACGGACCATGCACCTCATTGCAGTTCCTCCGGATCGGCGGGGACGTGAAGGTGTTTGACGAGCGATGGAGCGAGAACCGGACAGCGGGGCGGGCGGCCGGGCAGGGTGGTCCGGAGAGGCGCGGCAGCGGCTCGGCAGGCGGTGCGGGGGTGTCGCCGACGGGCGAGGCGGGCGGGCGCTTCCCCGCGACGTTCGTCGACCTCGCGCCGCGGCTGTGGGGAGGCTCCGTCGCGCCCCCTGAAGACCTGGGGGCGGGACGCCCCCAGGCTGTGGCTCGGGCGGTGGTCAGCGGAAGGTGTGGGCGACGCCGGAGCCGATGCCCGCGGCCGTACGGGCCACGCCCTGGCCCACGCGCTGGCCCGGTCCTCCGCCCAGCATGCTGGTCACCCAGCTCACCCCTTCGCCGGCACCGCTGGCGGACTGGCCGATGATGTCGCCGATCCCGCCCTGTGCGGGTGCCGCGTGTGCGGGGGGCGCCAAAGCGGTTGCCGCTCCGCAGAGCAGGGCGACCGTGGCGGCTATGTGTGCCAGTCGTTTCATGCGAACTCCCTCGAAAGCGTTGGGCGCTTGGGATGGGGCGCCCCCAGGCTGTGGTTGACGCGGGGATCAGCCGAGGGCGCGGCTGAGGGCCACGGCTGGGCCCGGTCCTCCGCCCACGATGCCCCCCACCAGGTGAATGGGATCGCCGAGCTGCGCGGGGGCCGCGTGCGCGGGGGGCGCCAGAGCCGTCACCGCCCCGCAGAGCAGCGCGACCGTGGCGGTTATACGTGCGAGTCGTTTCATGCGAACCTCCCTGGAAGACGTTCCGGTGTGGGCCGGGGACGGCCCCGGCTGTCGTTCACGCTGGTGGCGGGCGGCGCGGGCGATGCGCGAGGCCGTAGCGGCTACAGCAGGGGCTGTCCTGCCCTCTGGAAAAGCTCACTTACGACACTCATGGGATCGCCGAGCTGCGCGGGGGCCGCGTGCGCGGGGGGCGCCAGAGCCGTCACCGCTCCGGAGAGCAGGACGACCGTGGCGATCATGCGTGCGAGTCGTTTCATGCGAACCTCCTCAAAGACGCTGAGCGTGGGGCGAGGGCACGCCCCACGCTGTCGTTCACGCACAGGTCACAGACGGCTGGCGGCCTGGATGCCATGGGTGACGAAATCGCCGGCGGCAACGCCGATCGCCCCGGCCGCTCCTGAGCCCGTTTGCTGGACCGCGCTGGCCACCCCTGCGGTGGCACCCTCGACGACGTTGCCGGGGGCCGCCTGCGCGGGGGCCGCCAGGCCCACCGCCGCCCCGCAGAGCAGCGCGGCCGTGGCGATGATCTGACCGAGTCGTTTCATGTGAACTCCCGGGGGATCAGCCGAGGAAGAGGCTGTTGTCCGCGATCGCTTGGGAGACGATCTGGTCCGCCGTCGAGGTGGCGCCGTCGAAGGCGTTGCCGCCGGCCGCCGGTGCGGCCTGCGCGGGGGCCGCCACAGCCACCGCCGCTCCGCAGAGCAGGGCGACCGTGGCGATGACCCCACCGAGTCGTTTCATGTGAACTCCCTGGAAGACGTTGAGATGTGGGGCGCGGACGCGCCCACGCCGGTGTTCACGCGGGTCACAGGCGGCGGGCGGTCTCGGCCGCCCCCTGGGTGACGCTCTCCGTGCCCTGGGCCGCCCCCTCGCCGACGGCGCCGACGCCCTGGCTCGCTCCTTCGCCCGTGGAGCCGACCGCGTCCGCCGTCCCCGAGGTGGCACCGTCGATGCCGGACGCCTGCGCCGGCGTCGCCAGGCCCACCGCCGCCCCGCAGAGCAGGGCCGCCGTGGCCATGATCTGACCGAGTCGTTTCATGGGAGTTCCTCCCGAGAAGAAGTTGAAGTGTTCATTCCGACTCCTTCCCGGGGCCCGTGACCCCACCGCGGCGGGTGGAAGCACGGCAGGGGCGTGCTCACGTCAGGGGAGGCAACCCCGGGCATACAAACCCCGGCACACGGGGACGGCGCCCGCCCGATCACGTACGGCGGGAACCCCTCACGTACGGCGGAAACCGATCACGTACGGCAGAGCAGGAGCAGCGCGCGGTCGTCCTTGACGTCCTTCGCGACCGCCTCGATCAAATGCCACGCCGCCCCGTGGAACCCGCACGACACATAGCGGTCGGCCTCGCCCGTCAGCCGGTCGATGCCCTCCGTCAGGTCCCGCTCCGCCGTCTCCACCAGCCCGTCCGTGAAGAGCATCAGCACGTCGCCGGGGCGCAGCGTGCCCTTGATCGGGTCGAAGGAGGCGCCGTCGTAGACGCCCAGCAGCGGGCCCTCCGCGGCCTTCTCCTCCCAGCGGCCGGAGCCCGCGCTGAGCTGGAGCGCGGGCAGATGGCCGGCCGAGAACAGCTCGTAGTCCCCGCTCTCCAGGTCCAGCACCAGGTGGATCGACGTGGCGAAGCCCTCCTGCCAGTCCTGGCGGAGGAGATAGCCGTTCGCCGCCGGCAGGAACTGGTGCGGCGGCAGCGAGCCGAGCAGGCCGCCGAACGCGCCGGACAGCAGCAGGGCGCGCGAGGCCGCGTCCATGCCCTTGCCGGAGACGTCCGTGAGGACGACCTCCAGCGTGCGACCGCCGTTCGTGCGGGCCGCGACCACGAAGTCGCCGGAGAAGGACTGGCCGCCGGCCGGGCGCAGCGCCATCTCGCGGTGCCAGCCCTTGGGCAGCGAGGGCAGCTTGCTCTGCACCCGGATGCGCTCGCGCAGATCGAAGAGCATCGTGCCGCCGCGCCGCCACGGCACCCCGACCCGGCTGCGGAACTGCGCTATCAGCAGCCCGAGGAAGGCGACGGCCCCGACGACGAGGACGGTGCCCGGGGCGACCCGCACCGGCCCCTCGGTGTAGGGGCCCATCATGGCCGCTTCGAGGATGAGGGCCGCCGCGGCGCCCGCGTAGAGCACCAGCAGGCTGGCCGGGCGGAGCAGCAGCCCGCCCGCGACGATGGGCAGCACGAGAGCGGCCGGCGGGCACCAGACGGGCACGGCGATGGTGGCGCAGGCGATCGCCGGCACGGTGAGCAGCAGCCCGACCAGGGCGATCCAGTCGGAGCCGTCGCCCCGGAAGTAGTCGACGCCCGCTTTGCGCACGCTGACCCGGGCCCGGTGCAGCCGCTTGCGCATCCGGGCCGAGAGACCGTCCACTCTCACGCCACGTGCCATTGCATCGGGACCCTATCCACCCATTCGGCGGTGCGTCGATTCGCGGCACGCCGGGTGGGACAAACCGCAAGAAATGCTGTTCGAAATACGGTCGCATGAGCGGGAAGTCCCTGATAGGGATGGGGGATGACGAGAGAGTTACGCGTGCTGCGCGCCGAGGACTGGGATCACTGGTACGGGGTGCTGGAAACCGCGTTCGGCGGGGCCGAGGAATCACCCGAACAGCGCGCGATGTGGCGCGATCTGACCGAGCTCGACCGCTCGCTCGGGGTGTGGGAGGACGGCCGGTGCGTGGGCACGGCCGGGGCCTTCTCGTTCCGGCTGACGGTGCCCGGCGGGACGCCCGTCGCGGCGGCCGGCGTGACCATGGTCGGCGTGCTGCCGACGCACCGGCGGCGCGGGGTGCTCACCTCGATGATGCGGCGCCAGCTCGACGACGTACGGGAGCGGGGCGAGCCGCTGGCCGTGCTGACCGCCTCGGAGCCGGCGATCTACGGCCGGTTCGGCTACGGCCAGGCCACCACACAGGCGCACCTGGAGATCGACACCGCGCGGGCGCGGCCGGCGGACGCGGCGCTGCCCGAGGGCACGGACGCGGTCCGGCTGCGGCTCGCCGACCCGGCGGACGCGGCGGCGCGGGCGGCGTGCGAGGAGGTGTACGCGCGGCTGGTGCCCACCCGGCCGGGGATGCTCGCCCGGCTGCCGGGCTGGGAGCGGCTGCCGTTCCTGGACCCGGAGGCGTGGCGCGAGGGCGGCTCGCCGCTCCAGCTCCTGCTGGCCGAGGGGCCGGACGGGCAGGTCACCGGCTACGCCCGCTACCACGTCGTACCGGGCTGGGAGCCGGCCGGCCCGACCGGACGGGTCGCGCTGCGCGACCTCGACGCGCTGGACCCGGCCTCGTACGCGGCGCTCTGGCGGCAGCTGCTCGACCTGGACCTGGTGACGACGCTCAAGGCGCGCAACCGGCCGGCCGACGACCCGCTGCTGCACCTGGTGCCGGACATCCGGCGCTGCAATGTGCGCCACCGCGACTCGCTGCACGTGCGGCCGGTGGACGTGGGCGCGGCGCTCGCGGCCCGGACGTACGCGGCGCCGGTGGACGTGGTGTTCGAGGTGACGGACGCGTTCTGCCCGTGGAACGAGGGGCGGTGGCGGCTCTCGGGGGACGCGAAGGGGGCGTCCTGCGAGCGCACGAGCGACGCCGCGGACCTGGCGCTGTCGGTGCGGGAGCTGGGCTCGGCGTACCTGGGCGGCGTGGGGTTCGCGGGGCTGGCG
>NZ_JBPQTV010000133.1:0-16577 GCF_051386515.1 Streptomyces sp. URMC 123
GCCGCCCGCATCGGCCCCTCGGGGCCGGCCCGGCGAGGCGGAGCGCCACGGCCCGTCCCCGGCGAAGCCGCGCGCCGGGCCCCGAGCGGTCACTCCTCGCCGAGGAAGACCGGATTGGTCATCGCCGCCATGGGCCCCGGCAGCCCCGGTATCGGCCCGTCGGCAGCGTGCCGCACCTCCGCCCGCACATACGCCGCGTACCGCGCCGTCGTCCGCCACTCCACCGTGCCCGAACCGGTGGCCGGCAGCGCGGTGGCGTAGAGCTGGCCCTGATCGGTGATGAAGCGCACCGGCCCGTTCGGGGGTCCGCCGGTCACCTCCAGCCGGACCGTCACCTCGGCCCCGGCGTCCACCCGCAGCCGCTCGCCGATGCCCGCGTGCCGCCCCCGGCCGTCCAGCGCGCGGAACGTCAGTCCGATCGCCGAGGACTCGGCGATCCAGCTCCGCCCCGCCCGCAGCCCCGCCAGGATCGCCCGCCGGGACAGCTCGTCGGCCAGCACCACGGTCTGGGGGCTGCCCACGGGCTGCGGCTCGCGGTGCGCGTCGCTGTTGCCCATCGCCGGTATCCAGCCACGCCGCCCCCGTACGGCCGCCACCAGCGTGTTGTCCCAGCCGGCCACGGACGCCTCGTCGTCCGGTCCGTAGGCGCCGTTCCACACCTCGACCGCGTCCGCCTCCTGGAATCCGAACTTCCAGTTGCATCCGACGCAGGTGCCGTGCGGGTGGGCGGGCACCACCAGTCCGCCCGCCCGGCGGATACGGTCCGCGAAGCGGCCGAAGACGCCGTCCCGCGCGCGATAGCGCCAGTCGATGAACACCCCGGGGTCGATCCCCAGCGCCAGCACATGACCGTTGCGGGTGGTGACCTCCTCGCCGGTGAGGATCAGCAGCTCACCGTCGGGGTGGTCGCCCCACAGCCCCTCCCAGGCGCGATGCCCCGAGGAGGTGTTGTGCTCGGTGGTGGTGATGAAGTCCAGCCCCGCCGCGCGGGCCGCGGCGGCCACCTCGGCGGGGGTGCGCTGCCCGTCGGAGTGCACGGTGTGCAGATGGCAGTCCCCGCGGTACCAGGCCCTGCCGCGCCCTCCGGCCCGCTCGGGCGGGAACACCGGCTCCGGTGTCTGCCCCGCGGGTCCGCGGCGCAGGGTGACGGTCACCTCGTAGTCCATCCCCTGGGGTGCCACGGTGTAGGGGCCGAGCACGACATGCCACCGGCCGGGTCGGACGGGGCCCGGCAGATAGCCCGGCGTCGCCCGCTCCGCGCTGATCGAGAACTCCGAGCGGGCCCCGCCCGACCAGCCGCGGAAGCCGCGACCGCCCAGCTCCGTGCCCCGCTCGTCGAAGATTCCTATGTCACAGGCGTTGCCCTGGGTGCCGGCGGGGACGGTCGGCCTGTCGTAGCGGTACGACACGGCGATCTCCCGCACCCCCTCGCCGACCTCCACCGGGAGGTGGACGAAGTCGGGCGAGCCGGTCGGCAGATGACCGGTGATCGTCCGGGTCTCGTCCCCGTTCCTCGCCTCGGCCGCGCGCGCGAACGTCACGGTATCGAGGGTAAGCACACCCGCCGTACCGGCGACAGCCGTCAGCCGGAGCACATCGCGTCGTCGCGGTCGTTGCATGAGAGCTCCCCGTGTGGGACGACGGTGCCGTGCGACACCCGTGACACCGTTGTACGCGCGAGTGACTCGGCCGGAAAGCCCTGTGGATAACCGGTCGGCGGGTGGGAGAACATACGGGCAGCCCGGCCCGGTCGACCCCAGGAGTTGAGCTCGATGCGGATCGCAGTCACCCTCTTTCTGACCGATGAGACCATCCGGCCCACCCGGCTCGCGGTCGAGCTGGAGCAGCGCGGCTTCGCCGGCCTCTATGTCCCCGAGCACACCCACATCCCCACCAGCCGCACCACGCCCTTCCCCGCCGGCGAGCCGCTGCCCCGCTGGTACGCCCGTACGCTCGACCCGTTCGTGGCCCTCGCCCAGGCAGCGGCGGTCACCGAGCGGCTCGCCCTGGGCACCGGCATCAGCCTTGTCGCCCAGCACGACCCGATCGATCTGGCCAAGCAGGTCGCCTCGCTGGACTTCCTCTCCGGCGGCCGGTTCACCTTCGGCATCGGCTACGGCTGGAACGTCGAGGAGGCCGCCGACCACGGCGTGCGGTGGTCCACCCGCCGCGAGCTGTGCCGTGAGCGGATGGCCCTGATGCGCGCCCTGTGGGCGGAGGAGCCGACCGCCTTCGAGGGCGAGTTCGGCTCCGTCCAGGCCAGTCACGTCCACCCCAAGCCGGTGCAGCAGCCCCGCGACCGCAAGGGCGCCGACCCGCTGGTCGGGCCCCGGACGCTGATCGGCGGGTCGGCCGGGCCCAAGCTGTTCGCCCATATCGCGGAGTACGCCGACGGCTGGCTGCCGATCGGTGGCGGCGGTCTGGAGGCCGCCCTTCCGGAACTGCGCCGCGTGTGGGAGGAGGCGGGCCGGGACCCGCGGGCACTGCACATCGTCCCCTACGGCGTGGAGCCCACCGCCGGAAAGCTCGCCCACTACCGGGACCTGGGCGTGGAGGAGGTCGTGGTCACGGTGCCCCCGGCCGAGGAGGCGGACGTGCTGCGCACGCTGGACGCGTATGCCCAGTACCTGTGAGAGATATCGCGGGATGCCGCTGTGAGGGATGCCGCACGCCCCGTCACCAAGCGTTGTCGGTGCCCGCTCGTATCCTTCGGAGCATGAACAGCAGCGCGCCTCCGCCCGAGCAGTCCGCCCCGACCGCCAATGCCATGCGGCGGGCGCTGCGCCGAGCGCGCGACGGGGTGGCGCTGGACACCGCGGAGGCGGCGGTGCTGCTCCAGGCGCGCGGCGCGGACCTCGACGACCTGTGCGCGTCGGCGGCCCGCGTGCGCGACGCGGGGCTGGCGGCCGCCGGCCGCCCCGGCGTCATCACCTACTCCAAGAGCGTCTTCATCCCGCTGACCCGGCTGTGCCGGGACCGGTGCCACTACTGCACGTTCGCCACCGTGCCCGGCAAGCTGCGCCGCGCCGGGCACGGGATGTACCTGTCCCCGGACGAGGTGCTGGCCATCGCCCGCCGGGGCGCCGAACTCGGCTGCAAGGAAGCCCTGATCACGCTGGGGGACAAGCCCGAGGACCGCTGGCCCGAGGCGCGCGAGTGGCTGGAGGCGGAGGGGTACGACGACACCATCGCGTACGTCCGGGCCATGGCGATCCGCATTCTGGAGGAGACCGGTCTCCTGCCCCACCTCAACCCCGGCGTGCTGTCCTGGACGGACTTCCAGCGGCTCAAGCCCGTCGCCCCGTCGATGGGCATGATGCTGGAGACCACGGCGACGCGGCTGTGGAGCGAGCCGGGCGGTCCGCACCACGGCTCCCCGGACAAGGAGCCGGCCGTGCGGCTGCGCGTCCTGGAGGACGCCGGCCGCAGTTCCGTCCCCTTCACCAGCGGCCTGCTGATCGGGATCGGGGAGACGTACGAGGAGCGCGCCGAGTCGCTGTTCGCCCTGCGCCGCGTCTCCCGTGCCTACCACGGCATTCAGGAGCTGATCCTGCAGAACTTCCGCGCCAAGCCGGACACGGCGATGCGCGGCATGCCGGACGCGGAGCTGGACGAGCTGGTCGCCACCGTCGCCGTCGCCCGCCACATCATGGGGCCCGCCGCCTGCCTCCAGGCCCCGCCCAACCTCGTCGACTCCGAGTACGCGCGGCTGATCGGCGCGGGCATCGACGACTGGGGCGGCGTCTCGCCGGTCACCCCCGACCACGTCAACCCCGAGCGGCCCTGGCCGCTGATCGAGGAGCTCGCCGAGCACAGCGCGGCCGCCGGCTTCCGGCTGCGGGAACGCCTCGCGGTCTACCCCGAGTTCGTGCGGCGCGGCGAGCCGTGGCTCGACCCCCGGCTGCTGCCGCACGTGCGCGCCCTGGCGGACCCGGCCACCGGTCTGGCGCGCGAGGACGCCGTGGTGGAGGGCCGCCCCTGGCAGGAGCCCGAGGAGGCGTTCGCCGCCAGCGGTCGTACGGATCTGCACCGCGCGATCGACACCGAGGGCCGCGCCTCCGACCGGCGCGAGGACTTCGACGAGGTCTACGGCGACTGGGAGGCGCTGCGGGAGGCTGCCGCGCCCGGCATGGTGCCGTCCCGGATCGACGCCGATGTGCGCGAGGCCCTCGCGCGGGCGGCCGACGACCCGACGCGGCTGACCGACCCGCAGGCGCTCGCCCTGCTGCACGCCGACGGGCCGGCCCTGGACGCCCTGTGCCGCATCGCCGACGAGCTGCGCCGCGATGTCGTCGGGGACGAGGTCACGTACATCGTCACCCGCAACATCAACTTCACCAATGTCTGCTACACCGGCTGCCGGTTCTGCGCCTTCGCCCAGCGCCGTACGGACGCCGACGCCTACACCCTGTCGCTGTCCCAGGTGGCCGACCGGGCCGAGCAGGCGTGGGAGGTGGGCGCGGTCGAGGTGTGCATGCAGGGCGGCATCCACCCGGATCTGCCGGGCACCGCCTACTTCGACATCGCGCGGGCGGTGAAGGAGCGCGTGCCGGGCATGCATGTGCACGCGTTCTCGCCGATGGAGGTCGTCAACGGCGCCACGCGCACCGGCATGTCCGTGCGCGAATGGCTCATCGCCGCCAAGGAGGCCGGGCTCGACTCCATCCCGGGCACCGCCGCGGAGATCCTCGACGACGAGGTCCGCTGGGTCCTCACCAAGGGCAAGTTGCCGACGGCCACCTGGATCGACGTCGTCAGGACCGCGCACGAGGTGGGGCTGCGCTCCTCCTCCACGATGATGTACGGGCACGTGGACCAGCCGCGGCACTGGCTCGGGCACTTCCGCAAGCTCGCCGAGCTCCAGCAGGAGACGGGCGGCTTCACCGAGTTCGTCACGCTGCCCTTCATCCACACCAACGCCCCGGTCTATCTGGCCGGCATCGCCCGGCCCGGCCCCACGGTCCGCGACAACCGGGCGGTGACCGCCATGGCCCGGCTGCTGCTCCACCCGCACATCACCAACATCCAGACGAGCTGGGTCAAGCTGGGCGCGGAGGGCGCCGCCGAGATGCTCCGCTCGGGCGCCAACGACCTGGGCGGCACGCTGATGGAGGAGACCATCTCTCGAATGGCCGGCTCCCGTTACGGCTCCTACCGCTCGATCCGGGACCTCGTCGCCATAGCGGACGCGGCGGGCCGGCCGGCCCGGCCGCGGACGACCACCTATGGCGAGGTGCCCCAGGAGCGGGTGGCGGCCGCCCTGGCGTCGGACGGCCACCTTCCGGAGCTGCTGCCGGTCCTGGAGAGCTGAGAGCCTGATCGTCGCGTCGCTCACATTCCCCTCGCGCCCCGGTAGCGATCGTTCGTGGTCGATTACAGTGCTGCGCCAGGCGGTTACTGACCGGATGATGATGGGTTCGGGAGGGGCAGTGAGCGCAACGGCCGCGGCCGTGTGGGGGCGCGCCGATCAGCAGGACTTCCGCAGCCGGGTGCGCGGATGCCTGCTGGGCGGGGCGATCGGTGACGCCCTCGGGGCGGGCGTCGCGTCCGCCTCGCTCGCCGAGATCCGCGCGGCGCACGGCCCGGACGGCCTCGCCGACTACGTACCGGCCCACGGGCGGCGCGGCGCCGTCACCGACGACACCCAGCTGACGCTCTTCACCGTCGACGGCCTCATACGGGCCCAGGTGCGGCGGGACACCGGCGCCTGGCACCCGCCCACCGACGTCCATCGGGCGTATCTGCGCTGGGCCGCCACCCAGCGCGACTGGGGGCCCGACGAGCGGCGCGAGACCGACGGCTGGCTCGCCCGCGAGGAGTGGCTCTACGCCCGCCGATCCCCCGGCCGCGCCTGTCTGACCGGGCTCGGCGACGCCACCATGGGGACGCTCGACCACCCCAAGAACCCCGACGCCAAGGACTGCGGCGCGGTGACGCGCTCGGCCCCCTTCGGGCTGCTGGTCGGCTGGGAGCCGCAGCTGGTGTTCCAACTGGCGCTGGAGTGCGCCACCCAGACCCATGGCCATCCGACGGCCGGCCTGGCCGCCGCCGCCTTCGCGGTGATCGTGCACGGCCTGGCCCGGGGCGACACCCTCGACAGCGCCGTCCGGCACGCCCTTGCCCTGCTCGCCGACCGCCCCGGCCACGAGGACACCCGCGACGCCCTCCAGCGCGCCCTGGGGGCCGTGCGCCAGGGCCCGCCCACGGCCGCCCGGGTGGAGTCCCTGGGGGAGGGCGGGGCCGCCGACGCCGCGCTCGCCGTCGGCGTCTACTGCGCCCTGGTCGCCGAGGACGTACGCCACGGGCTGCTGCTCGCCGTCAACCACGGCGGGCCCTCCGACTCCACCGGCGCCGTCTGCGGCAATCTGCTGGGCGCGCTGCACGGGGAGACCGCGCTGCCGGCGGGCTGGCTGGCGGAGGTGGAGGGCCGGGGCACGATCCTGGAGATGGCCGACGACTTCGCCATGGAGATGACCCAGGGGGCGTCCCTGCACGGACCCGGCGCCTCGGCCCCGGGCTGGCTGGCCCGCTACCCCCGCGCCTGACGGCGCCCCGCCGGGAGCGGATCGCACCCGAAAAGGGGCGGGTTTCCGATAAAGCGGGAAATGGGCGAGCCCTCTCGGCCGGGACGGCGGGCCAGTCGAGAGGGCTCTGTGTACGGCGTTGTGACGCCGTGTGGTTGCGTGGGGGGAATTCTCAGTCCAGGTCGAAAGACCCACTGCTGACTTCCCGGACGAACTCCGTCCAGGATTCGGGGCGGAAAGCGAGAGCCGGCCCCTGCGGGTCCTTGGAGTCGCGCACCGCGACGGTGGTGGCGACAGGGGACTTGACCTCGACGCACGCGCCATTTCCGGCCGAGTACGAGGACTTGGTCCAGGTGTCCGTCGCGCCTTGCTGAATTGCCATGTCTACTCCGCTTTTTGCCGGGTTGGTGAGGGCGCCAACGTTGTTCTGTGAAGGCGTGATCGACGCTACTCGCCAACTTCCCGCCGCGAAGGATTGATTCACTCGACCGGATGGCATATTCCAGGTAGCTCTTCCCCGCGGACCGGGGGAAGGTGTACCGTGCGGTCTCTTTCTCCCGCAGCCCCCCGCGGAGCCCGTTCAGCGGGCGTACTCCTTGGCCACCTCGGCGATGAACTCCCGTGTCTGGTCGGCGCTGAGCGCCTGGGCCCGCAGATGCTCGTACATCATGCTGTAGCTCTGCACGTCGTGCGCCTTCTCCAGATAGAGGTCGCTGGTCACGCCCTCCAGATAGACCACGCTGGAGTCGGTGGCGTCCGGGAACTCCAGGATGGCGTACTGGCCGTTCACCCCCGGGTGGGCGCCCATCCGGAACGGCATCACCTGCACGGTGACATGGGGCAGCCGCGACAGCTCGACGAGGTACTCCAGCTGCTCCCGCATGATGTGCCGGTTGCCCACGACCCGGCGCAGAGCCGATTCGTCAAGAACGGCCCACAGTCGCAGCGCCTGCTCGGGGGCGTGCACGCGCTCCTGGCGGCGCATCCGCACCTGGACCCGTTTCTCGATGTCGGCGGGGGTCGCCTCCGGCAGCGCGCCGGCCACCACCGCCTCGGCGTACGGCCGGGTCTGGAGGAGGCCGGGCACGATCTGCGGCTCGTAGACGCGCAGCGACGCGGCGTCCGTCTCCAGGCCGATGTAGACGCTGTACGGGATGTCGCCGAAGGCGTGCCACCAGCCCTGCTGCCGAGAGTCCTTCGCCATTTGCATCAGCGAGTCCACGATGCGGTGGTCGTCCACCTCGTAGACCCCGCAGAGGTCGCGGACATCGCGCTGACTGATGCTGCGGCGGCCGTTCTCCAAGCGGCTGATCTTGGACTGCGAGACCAGCAGCCGCTCCGCCACCTCCTCGGCCGTCATGCCCTTGAGCTCGCGGAGCCTGCGCAGCTCCTGGCCCAACCGGCGCCGTCTGACGGTGGGATTGACGTTGGACGCCACGGGGACTGCACCTCCGGCTTTGTACTGCTGTGTGTTCAGCAGACTGCCACCCCGGGTCCGTATGGCGCTGGGAAATGACAGGTAAAGCCCGGGAGTTGGCGGGCTGCGGCGTACGTGCGCAGGGCGGCGCGGAGCGACGGGCCGGCCGTCGTCCGAAGCGGCCGGCGCGCCACTCCGCGCGCGATTCAGCGATGTGCGGTGGAGCGACCGTGCGATGGAGCGGTGCTCCGCCGACGGGGGTCCCGTGATCGACGGAGCGTGTCGTGAGTGGGTCGAGAGGTGTCAGGAGGGTCGTCGAGGGTGAAGAGGGTCGGGGTGAGGGTGTGCGCCCCCGTGAGGGGGACCGGCATCGGCGGACCGGGCCGGGGGCGGCCCGGGAGTGCCCAGGCCGGGGCGATCGGTGCGCGATCGATCAGTGCGTGACCGATCAGTGCGTGACCGATCAGTGCGTGACCGATCAGTGCGCGACGGCCCGCGCCATGGCCCCTCGCCGGGCCGTGACCTGGACCGGAACCGTGGCCGACTCCGCCGTGGGCGTCCGGCCCGGCGGGCGTCCGGCGGTCGCCGCGGGCGCCCGCCTCGGCTGGGCCGCCACACCGTTCTGCACATCCATCACGGCGTGCGCGACCAGTCCGCCCATGGGGTCGTGCCGGATCAGGTCCCGGAGCCGGGAGCGGCAGGACCGCCCCTCGTTCCCGGGGTAGAGGTGCTTGCCGAGGCCGACCGCGTGGGCCAGCGCGGCGAGCGCCGCGGTCCGCGGGTCCGGCGGCACACCGGTGCGGATCGCGCTGTCCAGCCGGGCCCTGATCTCCCGGCTGATCGCCGTGTCCGTCGCCTGATAGCGAGTCGTCGGCAGCACCCCGCACATCTGGCCGGCCACGGCGTGCACCATGCCGCACCGCTCCAGATGCGTGAGATACGTCTGGCGCAGCCCCAGCCGGGGCCCGCCGATCCAGTGGACCGCCCGCACCGGGCTGCCGCGGCGGCGCAGCAGCTCGAGAGCGGAGTCCAGAGTCGGATCTCCTGTCGGCCGTGGCAGCACCACGGCGATACGATCCCCGTCAGGGGCTATCCGTCCTGCCAGAGCCAGCTCCACGAGCTGCGCCCCGGCAAGACCGAGGTCGAGCGACTGCGGCTGCGCCGTTGTTCCCGTGGCCGGGTCCAAGGCGAGCAGCAGAAGCTCCTCCGGAAGTGTTCTGCGGCTCCTGCCCATCCATGCCTCCCCGCGTGGATGAATGACAGGGTGACCCCTCTCACATTCATCTGTCGAGACCGCGTGGTTGCTTCGTACGGGAACCGGTAGGTATGTCGTTCTCGTCTAGCACGTGGGCCAGGTGTGGTGAGCTGGACACTGTTGGAGCTGGCGTATGAAGGAGGCATCGGTGGCGGGCGAGTCCCCCGACATGTCGGAGCAGCAGAAGTCGTCGGGGGAGACGGCTCGCGGCGAACGTGATCCACGGCTCGCCGTTCCCCGGGAGAAGCCCGATCCGGGCGAGGCGTCGACGGGGACGGCCGGTGCGTCTCGTAAGAGCGACGCGCCCGGAGCGTCCCGCGAGGAGGGCGCGGCCGAGAAGGCCGACGCCGCCGAGAAGGCCGACGCTTCTGCGAAGAACGACGCCTCCGAGAAGGCCGGCGCGGCTGGTACGGCCGCGGCTGCCGGTGGCAAGGGCCGGGGCGACGCCGAGGACGGCACGGACAGCGCCGGGGACGACGGCGCGGGTGCCGATCCCCTGGCGGGCCTGGAGCCCGAGAAGGGCGACGCGCGGCTGCGCGCCGCCGTCGAGGCATGGGTGAAGAGCACGGAGCCGGAGGGGTCCGAGGAGCCGGACGCGAAGCCCGCGGCCGGCGCGCCGAGCGCGGGCGCCGCGACGGGCAAGTCCGGTTCTGCCGCCGAGCCGTCCGCCAAGCCCTCTGCCAAGTCCTCCGCCGAGCCGGCCGAGCCGGCGCGGCTGTCGGACCCGTCCGAGGCACGCAAGGCCGCACAGGCCCCGAAGGCGTCGACGGCGCCGGACGAGGCGTCGGCCGCGCCCACGGCGTCCCGCGACGCCGGGTCCGGCAAGGCCACCGAGGCCGCCACCAAGGGCTCCCCGGCCGCCGCCAAGGGCGCCACGAGCCCCCAGGGACCGTCGGCCGACCGGCGCTCGGAGCCGCGCGGGGACGAGAAGAACCGTGCCTCCACGCCGTCCGACGCCCCGTCGAAGCCGCCCGTCGACCAGCCGACCGCCGTCTTCAAGGCCGTACGCCCCACCGGCGAGCGGACCGCTTCCTCCTCCACCGCCGGCGGAACCACCGGCGGAACCACCGGCTCCGGCAAGGCCGGCACGCCTGGCGCGTCCGACACGCCTGGCAAGTCCTCCGGTGCCGCCGCGCCGGCCGCGCCCGCCTGGGCCAACCGCCCGGGTGGGACCTCCGCGCCCCGGGCCGCCGGCGGCGCCGAGGCGGGCACCGAGCCGTCCGGAGCGGAGCCCTCCGGCGCCAAGCCGTCCGGTGCGGCCGCCCGCCCGTCCCGTACCGAGTCGGACTCCGAGCGGACCAGCCAGTTCGTACCGCTGAAGCCGGCCGAGCAGGCCCCGCGCAAGCCCGAGCCGAGCGCGGCGACCACCCGGCCCGTGCCCGGGCAGCCCGGCGCGCCCTCGGCGACCGGCCAGCAGACCACCCGGCTCAGGAAGCCGACCCCGCCCGCCGCGGCGTCCGGCGCCCCGGCCGCCTCCTCCGCGAAGCCCGCCGGGAAGCCCTCCGGGGCGACCGCGGCCGCCGCGCCGCCGGCCGGCAAGGTCACGGCGCCCGCGACGGGCTCCGCCCCGGCCTCGGCGTCCCCGAAGACGTCCGCCGCCGCGCCCGCCGCGGCCTCCGCCACCGCGGACGCCGAGCGGACCCGGCAGCAGCCGCTGCCCGGTGACACCGCCACCGAGCCGCCGGCGCCGCTGGACCTGCTGGCGCAGCTGACCAACACCCCGCCGCCCCCGGAGACCCCGGTCCGTACGGCCGTGCGCCGGGTCAAGATCTGGACTCCGCTCGTCCTCCTGCTGCTGATCATCTTCGCGGTGGTCCAGCTGGTGCGGCCGCTGCCCGACCCGTCGTTTGCGATCGGCGACAAGACCTCGTACACCTTCGGCGGCGAGCCCTTCACCATGCCCTGGCCCGACCACGGCCAGGGCGCGGCCAAGGTCGCCGGCGTGGCCGACCTCGGCACCTTCGGCGAGCAGAAGCCCGTGCCGACCGCGAGCGTCGCCAAGGTCATGACCGCCTATGTGATCCTCAAGAACCACCCCCTGAAGAAGGGGGAGCAGGGCGAGAAGATCACCATCGACGAGCAGGCCGAGAAGGAGTCCGACGCCAAGGACGAGTCGCGGCTGAAGCTCAAGGCGGGGCAGACCTTTACCGAGCACCAGATGCTCCAGATGCTGCTGATCCCGTCCGGCAACAACGTCGCCCGCCAGCTCGCCCGCTGGGACGCCAAGTCCGTCGAAGAGTTCGCGAAGAAGATGAACGACGCGGCCAAGGACCTGGGGATGACCAACACGACCTACACCGACCCCAGCGGTCTCGAGTCGTCGACCGTCAGTACGGCGGTCGACCAGCTCAAGCTGGCCGAGGAGGTCATGAAGGACGAGGTCTTCCGGGGCATCGTGAAGATGCCCAACGCCGAGATCCCCGGCCTCTCCGAGCGGATCTTCAACAACAACGACGAGCTGCTGGTGAACAACCCCGGCGGCCTCGGCATCAAGACCGGTTCGAGCGGTCCGGCCGGCGGTGCGCTGATGTGGGCGGCCAAGCGGACGCTCGACGGCAAGGAGCAGCTGATCCTCGGCGTGACCATGGCCCAGCGGGCCAACAGCACGGACCCCAACGCCCACCTGGCGCTGGTGAAGAAGAACAGCTACAAGATGATCGAGTCCGTGCAGAAGGCCCTGACCTCCGCCCCCGTGGTGAAGAAGGGCGATGTCGTGGGCTACGTGGACGACGGCCTGGGCGGCCGGACGCCGGTCGTGGCCACGAAGGACCTCACGGCCGTCGGCTGGGGCGGGCTGAAGCTGAAGCTGGAGCTCACCAAGAACGGCAAGAGCCTGCCGCACGAGGCGAAGGCCGGCACCGAGGTCGGCGCGCTGACCGTGGGCAGCGGCCCCGGCCGGGCGGAGGTTCCGGTGGCGCTCCAGAAGGACCTGGCGTCGCCCGGCATCGGTGACAAGCTCACCCGGATCGCCTGACGGCACCTCGGCACACCGCGGACAACAGCTCGCCGACGGAACCGGAACCTCCTGGAGGTTCCGGTTCCGTCGTCTGTGGGGGAGGCGCGCTCCGTACGACGTGGGCCCTGGCCTTCATACGACGTGGGCCCCGCGCCGGTGACCGGGCGGCGGACACGGGACGGCCACGCGGCAGGGCCGCAACCGGGCCGGAGGCCGCCGCGTGCTAGCGTCACAAGGCCGCCCCGCCTTGTCCGCCCGTATCGGGCGAATCCCGGGCATGTCGCCATTGGTGGCCCGGCCGGGAACCGCGTTCCGGCGGGGTGGTACGCAGTCGGCGGGAAGCCGCCGGGGGAACGACGGGGAGAGCCACAGTGACCAGCGTGGAGTCGACGCGCGCCGATGACGGCGACGGCGCCGTGGGCGGCATACCCGTGACCGCTCCGGACGAGGGCGCGCCCGGGGGCCGGCCCGCCGGGCGCCTGCGCCGCCTCGGCTCCCTGCTCGCCGAGCGGCCCGTCGGCACCACCCTGGCCGTCGCCGCCCTCGCGCACGTCCTCTGGTTCATGGTCTTCGCCAACAGCGGCGGCGACCTCGCCGCCCAGGACGCCTGGGCGGAGTTCGTCGGACAGAACCCGGACTCGGCGTACAACCTCGCCTGGTACGGCGGCATGCACCCCGTCTCGTACAGCGTGATCTCGCCGCATCTGATGTCCGTCCTGGGCGTGCGGACCACCATGATGATCGCCGGGACGCTCTCCTGCGGGCTGCTCGCGCTGATCCTGGCGCGCGGCGGCGGGGTGAAACGGCCGCTGCTCCCCGCGCTCGTCGGGACGTTCGGCCTGCTGTGCAACGCGATCTCCGGGCGGGTGACGTTCGGGCTCGGGCTGATGTTCGCCCTGGCGGCCGTCGCCGTCGTCTTCTGCCGCCCCCGCAACCGGCCCCCGGCCCCCGCCCGCTGGTACGGCCGCGGAGCCGCCGCGGCGCTGCTGGCCGGCCTGGCGACGGCCGGCAGCCCGGTGGCCGGGCTGTTCGTCGGCGTCGTCGCCGCCGCGCTCTTCCTGACCGGGCGCCGCCCCGCCGCGTTCGCCCTCGGCATCACCCCCTGCCTGGTCGTCGGCGCCTCCGCGCTGTTCTTCCCCTTCTCCGGCACCCAGCCGATGTCGCTGGGCACGGCGTCGCTGCCGGTGCTCTTCTCGGTGATCGCGCTGCTCTGCTCGCCCAAGCGGTGGCGCACCGTGCGGGTCGGAGCGGCGATCTACGCCCTCGGGGTGCTGCTGACCTGGGCCGTCGACTCGCAGGTGGGCAGCAACGTCACCCGGGTCGCGCTGCTCTTCGCCGGCGCGGCCTTCGCCGCCGCGCTGCCGTGGGCCGTGCCGCGGTCCCGGCCCTGGTACGCGCTGGTCGTGGCCCTCGTCGGGGTGACGACCTGGCAGTCGGTCAAGACGGTCGACGACATCGTCCACACCCGGCCCGCCGCGTCCTGGGCGCGGCAGCTCGCACCGCTGGTCGACCAGTTGAAGCAGGTGGACGCGCACCGCGGCCGGGTCGAGGTCGTGCCGGCCCGCAGCCACCGCGAGGCGTCCGCGCTGGCCCCGTACGTCAATCTCGCCCGCGGCTGGAACCGGCAGGCCGACACCGAGCGGAACCCGCTGTTCTACGACGGCTCGCTCACGCCGGAGAGCTACCACCTCTGGCTCAAGCGGTGGGCGGTGCGCTACGTCGTGCTGCCGGCGGGCGAGCCGGACGGCGCGGCCGTCGCCGAGGCGAAGATCGTCACCGATCGGCAGCCGTACCTGGAGCAGATCTGGTCGAACGCCAACTGGAAGCTCTACCGGGTCGCCGACCCGACCCCGCTCGCCGACCCGCCCGCCGTCGTGGAGCGGGCGGAGGCGGGCAAACTCACGCTCACCGTGCCGGCCGCCGGCGAGGTGCTGATCCGCGTGGCGTACTCGCCGTGGCTCGGGCTCGTCGACGAGAAGGGCAACGGCGTCGAGCCGCCGGAGCCGCGCGCGGACGGCAAGGGCTTCGACAACCGGTTCGGCTGCCTGACCCAGGCGCCCGAGGACGCGTCGGGGGACGAGTGGACGCGGCTGCACGCGCCCAGGGCGGGGACGTACCGGCTGGCGGCGCCGTACCAGCTGCCGCGCGGCACGGCCTGTCCGCGGTAGCGGCGGTTGGCCGCGGGCCAGGGGTTTTCGGCGGGCCACGGGGTTCGCGTACCGCGTCACGTCACGTGATCGGGCATGCGGGTTTGGCCGATGTGCGGGGCGCGGAAGGCGAGGTTCCTTGTAGAGTCCGTCCTCCGGACCGCGCCGGGACACGGCTCGCTCGTCGTGCCGGACCCATGTCGCGCGGGCCCAGCTGCCCACGCGCGCGCTCCGGAGCACGGACACCACACCGGGTCGGCCGCCGTACGGGGCGCCCCGGCCGCCGGACGAGCGCCGTAGGGGGAGTCGGACATGGACCCGCATCCAGCGTTCCGCCCCCATGGCCTGACCGACAGGACTGGCCGAACCGGCGCGGTCGACAGGACTGGTCGAGCCGGCAGGGCTGGTCCGGCTGACAGGACTGGCCGAAGCACCCCCGCCGACACGGTCGCGCATGGCGTGCGGGCCGTCGGGGCCGACGACCGCGTCCGTACGGCGCGAGGCCGCGGCTGGGGCGGCCCGCTGGCCGCCGCTCGCCCCGTACTGGAGGACGCGCTGCGCTCGCTCCCGGAGGGCCAGCGCGCGGCGCTCACCGCCACGTACTTCGGCGGCCGTACGGTGCGGGAGGCCGCCCGGGCGCTCGGCGTGCCGCCCGGAACCGTCGCGGCGCGGCTCAATGGCGCGCTGCGGGCGTTCCGGCTGGCGCTGGCCGAGCGGGGCGTGGCCCCGTGACCGCCACGCCTGTCGTTGCCGCGTGACCGTCGTATCCCTCGCCCCTCTCGCCCTCGCCCCTCTCGCCCGCGACCGGTGCCCGCGGGCGGCGGGGGCCCGCGTCCATCCGGTGGAGTGTGACGGCACGGGCGGCGCGCCGCGGAGCCCGTGAGCGGCGCCAGTACGGAGGGTGGGGGCCGGCGCGGCCGCGCGTACGGCTCGGGCCGAGCACGTGCGCGGTAGGGGCGCACGGCGGTTCCTCGGCACGAAGGGGTCACGATGACGGCACCCGCGTCACGGCACGGCGCGCTGTCGGCCGTACTGGTCGCGGTCCTCTCGTTCGGCGCCATGGCCGTCGCGGCCTGCACGACGACCGAGGGCATTTCCGACGCGGTGGCCCGTGCGGGGAGCGCCCAGGCGGGAAAGGTCGCCTTCGACCGCGTCGGGCATCCGGTCGACGGCAAGCTGACCTGTGAGAGCGAGGGTGCCAGCAGCGGCCTGAACGTCCTGTGCAAGGGCACGACGCAGGAGGGCGAGCCGGTGACCCTGAGGGTCCGCTTCGGTGGTGACTCCGAGGTGACGACGGGCTCGGACCCGCGGATCGACAAGGTGACGGCCACGGGGAGCGTCGACGGAGAGGTCGTCTTCGACCAGTCCTGCATCGGGCGGGGTTGCTGAGCGGCGGTACGGCTGTGGGGGCCGGCGGCCGTCACCGTCGCAGTACTGCCGTTGGCACGGCGTCGCCCAGTACTCGCGTTGGCACCGGCGTCGCCCAGTACTGCCGTTGGCACCGACCCGGACCCGTACTGCTGTTGGCACCCGCCCCGCCCCCGTACTGCTGTCGGGGCGAGCACCGTTCGGTGCGTACGGGCGGGAAACCGGCACCAACTCCGTACCGCCCGCTCTAGCACGGACCGGCCGGGTCCCGACAGGGCCCGTCACCGGCCAACCGCGGACCCGACCGGATTCGGCCCTCTCCCCGCATCGACCGCTGCATAGCCTCGGGGCGCGTGCGGTGGGAGCGCCCGTTCCTCACCCCCCCGTGGCGCCCCGTGGCACGAACGGCAGCCGGCCGAGGAGGAGAACACCGTGATGGACCCGATGCCCGGCCTCAGCATCCGTCGTCGCTCCCGGGCCCGCCCCCGTACGGGGCCCTGCTCGCGGCCCGACGCGGAACTGCGGTTCCCGGTCGTCGAATCGTTCGCGGGGGACCGCACGGAGAACCCGCACTGGAGGCTCGCGGGCGGCGCGCGCCTCGACGGCAGCCTCCGGCTGACCCCGGACGCCCCGTACCGCTCCGGCTCAGCCCTCCTCGACCAGCCGTTCCCCTCCTCGCTCGCGTTCACCCTGACCTTCGACTACGCGTGCGAGCGTGGCGCGGTGCCGCCGCCTGACGCGGCGACGGCGCTCGCTCCCGGG
Organism: Streptomyces sp. URMC 123; assembly: GCF_051386515.1. Classification (NCBI taxonomy): domain Bacteria; kingdom Bacillati; phylum Actinomycetota; class Actinomycetes; order Kitasatosporales; family Streptomycetaceae; genus Streptomyces; species Streptomyces sp. URMC 123. Next base: position 16,430 of record NZ_JBPQTV010000133.1, read on the forward strand.
CCGGGCGACGGCTTCTGCGTCTTTCTGATCGACGGGAATCGGACGACCGGTCCCGGGGGCCACGGCGCCGGCCTCGGTTATTCGCGGTCGCGCATACGCGGGCGGGGGCCGGAGCCGGTGCCGGGCGCGGCGCCCGCCCGCGTATGCG
>NZ_JBPQTV010000134.1:0-16546 GCF_051386515.1 Streptomyces sp. URMC 123
GAGGGCGAGCGCGACGCGCACGCGCTCGCCCTCTTCCTCAACGCGGTCACCCCGTCCGCGACGTGCCTCGCCTTTCCCTGCCCACATTTTGAACCGATCGATCCAAAACCAGGGTCGCGAACGAACAGGAGCGCACCACCCATGCCCCGAGCCGTATACGTGCTGGCCTTCGGCGTGTTCGCCATGGTGACCAGCGAATTCGTCGTCGCGGGACTGATGCCCCAGATGGCCGACGGGCTGGACGTCGACATCCCGCGGATCGGCTATCTCATCACCGTCTTCTCGGTCGCCATGGCCCTGGGCGGCCCGCTGCTCACCACGGCGGTCATGAAAATGCCCCGTAAGCCGGCGCTGATGCTGCTCTTCGCGGTCTTTCTGGTGGGCAACGTCCTGGCCGCCACCGCGTCCGGCTACTGGCTGATGGCCGGCGCCCGCGTGATCAGCGGGGTGGCGTCCGCTGCGTTCTTCGGCGTCGCCCTCTCGCTGTGCGCGGAGCTGACACGGCCGGAGATACGCGGCCGCGCCATGTCCGTGGCCATGAACGGGCTGATGCTCGGCACGCTGCTCGGGCTGCCGCTCTCCACGATGGTCGGCGAGCGGCTGGGCTGGCGCGCGGCCTTCTGGGTCATCTCCGGGCTGACGGTGCTCGCCGCGCTGTGCACGGCGGCCGGCGTGCCCCGGTCGGAGCCCACCGCCGACGACGCGGCGGGCGACTTCCGCGGCGAGCTGGGCGCGTTCGCCGATCGCCGGCTCTGGCTGGCCTTCTCCACCAGCACCCTCGTCATCGGCGCGACCTTCTCCGCGTTCAGCTATCTCTCGCCGATCCTCACGCGGATCAGCGGCTTCGATTCCGGCACCGTTCCGCTGCTGCTCATCGCCTACGGTGCCGCCACGGTGATCGGCAATCAGATCGTGGGGCGGCTGGCCGACCGGCACACGATCGGCGTGCTCCTGTGCGGCCTGCTGCTGAACGCGGCGTTCCTCACCGCCTTCGCTCTGCTGGCGCACGTCGGGGCGGCGGCCGTGGTGGCCATGCTGGGGATCGGGCTGGTCGGGGTGACCATGAATCCGGCGCTGATCACGCGGGTGCAGCGCACGGCCAACGCCAGGCCGCTGGTGAACACGGTGCACTCGTCGTTCATCACGCTCGGCGTCGTCATCGGGTCCTGGCTCGGCGGCGTGGGCATCGACGCGTTCGGGCTGCGCGCCCCGCTGTGGCTCGGTGCCGCGCTGGCGGCGCTCGGGGTCGTCACCCTGGTGCCCGAACTCGGCCACCGCTCCGGTCGCTCCCGCCGCTCGGCCGCCCAGGCCGGGCCGGCTTCCGCGTCCGCCGTCGACCGGCCGGCGGCGCGCGGTGCCGAGGCCGCAGCCGACGCCGGGGCCGGGGCCGCCCCCGTGCCCGATCGCCGCTCCGTCTCCCATATTTGAGCAACGTCACATTGTACGCTGGTCCTCCCGCACCGAGGGAGGACCAGCGATGAGCCGTGGACTGGAGCGGCGCGCTCCGATCACCGCGCAGGAGCGACTGCGGGACAAGGTGGCCCACGCCCTGCGGGCCGCGCTGATCGCCGGTGAACTGCGCCCGGGGGTCGTCTACTCCGCCCCGGCCCTCGCCGCGGACTTCGGTGTGTCGGCGACGCCCGTGCGCGAGGCCATGCTCGATCTGACCCGCGAGGGCCTGGTGGAGGCGGTGCGCAACCGGGGCTTCCGGGTCACCGAGATGACCGAGCGCGACCTCGACCAGTACACCGAGATCCGGGCCCTGATCGAGGTGCCCACGGTCGGCAGGGTGACCCGTACCGCCACCCGCGAGGAGCTCGCCGCCCTGCGCCCGATGGCCGAGGAGATCGTGACCGCCGCGCGGAACCACGATCTCATCGGCTATCTGGAGGCCGACCGGCGTTTCCACCTGGCGCTGTTGGGGCTGGCGGGCAACGAGCGGCTGGTGGAGGCGGTCGCGGAGCTGCGCAAGCGCTCCCGGCTGTACGGGCTCACCCGGCTCGACCAGCACGGCGAGCTGGAGTCCTCGGCGGCCGAGCACACGGAGCTGCTGGAGCTGATGCTGAGCGGTGACGCCGCGGGCGCGGAGGCGTGCATGGCCCGCCACCTCGGGCATGTCCGCTCGCTGTGGGCGAAGGGGCACCCCGAGGAGCCGCCGGCGCCGCGGGGTCGGCTCGCCGACGGTGCTCAGCTCCTCAGCGGTGCTCAGCTCCCCAGCGGTGCTCAGCTCTCCAGCAGCGCGCCCATCCACTCCTCCACGGCGGAGGCCGCGCGCGGCAGCGCCGACGACAGCAGCCGGGCGCCGTCCTCGGTGATCACGAGGTCGTCCTCGACGCGGACGCCGATGCCCCGGAGCTCCGGCGGCAGCGTCTCGTCGTCCGGCTGAAGGTAGAGCCCCGGTTCCACCGTGAGGACATGGCCGACGTCGAGCACGCCGTCGAGATAGGTCTCGCGGCGGGCGGTGGCGCAGTCGTGGACGTCGAGCCCGAGCATGTGCCCGCTGCCGCACAGGGTGTAGCGGCGGTGCCGGCCGCTGTCGGCGTCGAGCGCCTCGTCGGCGGACACCTTGAGCACGCCCCAGTCGGCCAGTCCTTCGGCGACGACCCGCATCGCCGCCCGGTGGAAGTCGCGGAAGGAGGCGCCGGGCCGCAGGGCGGCGATGCCGGCGTCCTGCGCGGCCAGCACCAGCTCGTACACCTGGCGCTGGACCGGCGAGAAGCGGCCGGAGAGCGGCAGGGTGCGGGTGATGTCGGCGGTGTAGAGGGTGTCGGTCTCGACGCCGGCGTCCAGGAGGAGCAGGGAGCCCGGGTCGAGGGCGCCGTCGTTGCGGGTCCAGTGGAGGACGCAGGCGTGCGCCCCGGAGGCCGCGATGGTCTCGTAGCCGGTGCCGTTGCCCTCGGCGCGGGCGCGCAGCCCGAACACGCCCTCGATCCACCGCTCGCCCCGCGGGTGGCGCAGGGCGCGCGGGAGGGCCCGTACGACGTCCTCGAAGCCGGCGGTGGTGTGGTCGACGGCGAGCTGGAGCTGGGCGATCTCCCAGGGGTCCTTGACCAGGCGCAGTTCGCCGAGAACGGCGGCGAGTTCGGCGTCACGGTGTGCGGCGCCGTGGTCAGCGACGCCACGGTGGGCGGCGCCGTGGACGGCGTGGTCGAGTGCCGGGTCCACGCCGCGCAGCAGGCGGGTCGGCGGTCGGGGGCCCGAGAGCAGGGCGGGCAGGCGGTCGAGGGGCAGACAGCGGATTCCGGTGAGCCGTTCCGCCTCGGCGAGGTCGGGGCGGCGGCCGACCCAGAACTCGCCGTGCCGGCGGTCGCGGTAGAACGCGGCGCCGTCGCGGGGTGAGCGCGGGCGCACGTACAGCACGGGCTCGTGGCCGGTGGTCCCGCTGGGCTCCAGCACCAGCACATGGTCGCACTGGTCCTCACCGGCGAGTCCGGTGAGGCAGGCGTAGGCGCTGTGCGGGCGGAAGCGGTGGTCGCAGTCGTTGGAGCGGGTGGTGAGCCGTCCGGCGGGGACCGAGGCGGCGTCGGGCGGCGGGGAGGCGGCCCAGCCTCGGGTCATGAAGTCGGCCAGCGCCGGGGAGACGGGCAGATCGTGGCTGCCGACGGCGAGGGGTACGGGGGTGTTCTCGGGCATCGTGGAGGCTCCCTCCCTGGGGCGCCGGGACGGCGTGCGGCGGTTCGCCGCACCGCCCCGGGCACCGCTCCGACCGACCTGGTCCGTGCGCCCGGCCTCGCCCTCAACGAGCCGCCGACCCAGCGCAGTTGACGTGCCATCAGTTCAAGGAACGCGCACCGTCTTGCCAGTGCAATTTCACATTACTATGTTACCGGTCACACCTTGGAGAGCTCGGCTCATGGTCATGCGCTCTTCCGTTCGGCGCGTTCCGCTCGGTGCTCTCCGTTCAGCGCTCTTCCGTTCGGCGCAGCTCCGCTCAACACCCCTCGCACGGCCCGCACACCACCCTCCACATCAGGAGTCCCAGGTGTCCCATCGCCGTACCCCGTTCAGAGTGTCGCTCGTCGTGGCCCTGTCCCTGGCCCTCGGCCTTCCGGCCGCTCAGTCCGCACAGTCGGCCACCCGCGACGAGCCGCCCCCGCCGCCCACCGCCCCCGCCCGTCCGGGCTACTCGGCCGTGACGGCCATGACGCCCCTGGCGGCCGATCCCGGCAGCCCCTTCGACCGGGTCACCCGGCTCGCCACCGCGCCGGCCCGCGGCGAGCGCGCCGCCCCCGCGCCGGGCGGCGGGCTGCTCACCGACGGGCGACCACCGGGGCAGATCCCCCGGCCGGACGGACCCCGGCCCGACGGCCCACCGACGACCGGACCCGGCGCCGTACCCTGCGCCCTCGACGCCGTCACCACCCTCACCCCCACCGCCCTCGCCGACTTCCTCACCGATCCGGCCGTGACCGCCGACGGCTGTCTGAGCGGCCTGATCTGGCGCTGGGACGCCCGGCTCGCCCCCGTGCTCTCCGACGCCCACGCCCAGGCGGTGGCCGACCGCGTCACGGCCCTCTCCCCCACCCACGACGGCTCCGGCCGCAGCCATCTGTACGAGCTGTGGACGTATCTCCACGCCGCCGTCTACCACGACTTCGCGCGCCCCGAGATCGACCTCGGCGACGCCCCCACCCTCGCCTCGTTCCAGCGCGCCATCACCACGTACGCGGGCAGCCCCCGGACGTTCGAGCCCACCCGCGACAACGGCTGGACCCTGCGCGAGGCGCTGTTCGTCGCCGGTTCGCCGGGGCTGCGGCACCGCCAGCTCCCGCTGGTGCGCAAGGTGCTCGCCACCATGGCGCCGGGGACGCCCACGGCCACCGAGCCGGCCTGGGGAGGCGCGGCGCTCGGCGCGCTGACCGTCAACTACCTGGGCGTCCACCCCGGCAACCAGGACGCCGCCTTCCACGCCGCCGTGGTGGCCGACCCCGGCTACCGCGCCGCCTTCCGCGCCTTCTCCGGCCATGTGCACCTCAAGGGCACGGCGAACGCGTGGGTGGTGCGCGACGCCCTCGGCGAGTACGGCCGCTTCGGCCTCATCGACGCGCTGCGGGCCACGATCGTCCCGGACCTCGGCAGGCTGCTGGGCACGGCGCGCGTCAACTTCGGCGAGTTCAGCCCGCCGTGGGCGATCCTGGTCTCCTGGCTCAACCACTACGACGACTGCCGGCGCCACAACGTCTGCGTCGACCAGATCGAGCAGCGGCTCTTCCCGCACACCATCCGCTACGACAACGGCGCCATCACCGTGCGCACCGCCCTGCCGCGCGACACCGTGGACCAGCTCTACTACGCGAGCCAGCAGGTCAAGGCGCACTTCTTCCGGGTGCTCGGCACGGAGGCCCCGCTCGGCGGCGACACCAACGCCCGGCTCACCGTCCACCTGTACGCCAGCCGGGCCGACTACGAGGTGTTCCATCCGCTGCTGACCGGCCTGCCCACCGACAACGGCGGGATCTACATCGAGCGGACCGCCACCTTCTACACGTATCAGCGCACCCCGCAGGACTCCACGCTCACCCTGGAGGAGCTGTTCCGCCACGAGTACGTGCACTACCTCAACGGCCGCTGGGCCGTGCCGGGCACCTTCGGGGAGGGGCCCTGGTACACCGACGACCGGACCACCGCCATGGACGAGGGGACGGCCGAGTTCCTCGACGGCGCCACCCGCGACGACGGCGTCGCCGTCCGCAAGTCCCTGGTCAGGAGCGTCATCCGGGACACCGCGGGCGGCGGCCCGCGGATGACCGTCGACGAACTGCTGCACGCCACGTACGAGGGCGACGGCTTCCGCTTCTACTCCTACGCGGGCCTGTTCTTCGAGTTCCTGTGGCTGGAGCGGCCCTCGCTCATCCGGGAGATGTACGGGCATCTGCGCGCCGACCGCCCCACCGCCTTCGACGCCTGGCGGCAGCGGCTGGGCTCCGACACCGCGCTGCAGTACGCCTACGACACGTTCCTCGACCGGCAGATCGCCCGGGTGGACGAGCTGTTCGTGCCCGACACGGCGTACACGCCCAACGACCGGCTGACCCTGGCCACCGCGGCGCAGGTGCGCCGGGCCTTCGCCGAGGCGACGCGGTACACCCCGGTCTGCCGGGACAACGGCGACCGGTACGTGATGCCGCGCTTCCGCTGCACCGGGCGGATCACCGCGCGGCTGTCCGACGCCGCGGCCCCGGACCGGGTGTTCCAGGACATGTCCGAGACCGTGGACCACTTCCTCCTCGACCGCGCGGCGCCCGCCGCCACCAATCTGGCGGACATGGTCTGCTCGTTCGGGCCGGTCGACATCTGGCCGTCGGGCGAGTCGGGCACGGCCTCGTACGCCTGCGAGGGACCGCTGCGCCGGTAACCGCTCCGGAGCCGCGCCAGGTCACCGGGGCCGCCCCGGGTCACCGGGCCCGTGCCGGGTCATCGGGGCCGCGCCGGATACGTGGCGGCGGACACCACATGGCCGCCCCGGACCGCGGAGACGACGCGCAGGTCGGCCGCCCGACCGGCGATGGGGCGCAGCCGTACGGGGTCGGTGGCGGTCGGGTCCCAGCGCAGTTCCAGCGCGAGGAACGTCGGGGCGCTCCGGAGCCCGGCCGGCAGTGCCTTGTACGACGCCTCCTTGGCGGAGAACAGCCGGAGCACGGCCGTCGCCGCGTCGGGCGCCGCCGCCAGCAGCGGCCGTTCCGCCGGCCGGGCCACCAGGTGCCGCCCGCGGTGCAGGGCGCCGGCGGACGACAAGGGTTCGAGGTCCACGCCCACGCGAAGGTCTGCCGCGGTGACCACGCAGAGCGCCAGCGTGTCGCTGTGGCTCAGCGATCCGCGGACGCCGGGCGGCCAGGACGGCGCGCCCGACGCGGTGCGGCCGGGCCAGAGGGCCCGGCCGGTCAGGGCGCGCAGCGCCCGGTGCGCGGCGAGGCGCCCGGCGGTGTACTCGGCGGCGCGCCGGGCGCGGGGCGGTGGGTCCAGCCGGGCGGCCCGGGGCAGTTCGTCATGGCGGCGCTCGCCCACCCGCGCCCGGCCGACCACGACCGGCACCGGGGCGAACAGCGCCGCCACCGGGTCGTTCACCCCACCGGCACCGACTCGGCCCGGGCCGCCAGGTACTGGTCGAAGCCCACGCGGCCGACGGCGTGGTCGGCGGTGAGGTGGCCGCCCCGGCGGTAGGCCCGGAAGGTCCTGCCCGGCAGCCGGACCGGCACCACCGCGCGCCGCCGACCGGTGGCCCGGAGGTAGCGGCGGGCGAGGTCCGTGGCCTCCAGGATCTCGGGGCCGCCCATGTCGGGCACCCGGCCGGCCGGGCCGCCGGCCATCAGCTCCGCCATCCGGTCGGCCACCTCCCCGGCCTCGATCGGCTGGTACGCGAAGCCGGGGACGGGCATCAGCGGCAGCTTGGCCGTCGCGGCGAGGAGCCCCCGGACGAAGTCGTGGAACTGGGTGGCCCGCAGGATCGTGTACGGCACCCCGCTCTCCTCGACGAGGCGCTCGGCGGCCAGCTTGCCCTTGAAGTAGCCGAAGGGCACCTCGTCGCAGCCGACGATGGAGATGTACAGCAGATGGGGGCAGCCCGCGGCGCGCGCGGCCTCGGTCAGCCGCCGGGTGGCCTCGACGTCCTTCTTGCCGTTGCTGGACGTGGCGCAGTGCGCGATCGCGCCGGAGGACCCGACCGCGGCCTCCACGCCCTCGCCGGTGAGCAGGTCGGCGACCGCCCAGCGGCGGCCCCGGGGCGCCTCCCCGGCGGGCTCGGGGTGCCGGCTCATCACGCGTACCTCGTGCCCGGCGGACAGCAGCCGGGCGACCACGAGGCGCCCGAGGGTGCCGGTGCCGCCGGTCACCAGAATCGGTGCGACCATCGAACTCTCCCTCTTCACGAACGGAAAGTGCCCGGCGGTGCCGAGCGGTCGCGAGAGGCCGACGGTACAGCCGGGACCGACCGCTGGACGCGGCCATGAGGGCGATCGTGTCGGCGATTTCCGCGCCGGGCAATGCGTCGCACGGAATCTGTGTCAGGTCCGTTTCTCGACACCCGGCGATTTCCGATCAATTCCGCGTGCGGCGGGGGCCGGACGTCAACTGACACATTCCGCAATTCCCCGGCGCGGTATTCCCGGTACCGCCCCAGCATCAAGCCTGCCGGCCGTTGTCCGAATACGGCTGTTGAGGCGGGAGATCGATTGCCATCATGTCCATCGCTCACAAGACGGTCACCACAATTCTCGGAAATCTGTACACCGAATCGGTGGGTTCCGGTCCGCCCGTTCTCCTCTGGCACAGCATGCTCGTCGACCGGAACCAGTGGAACCGGACGGTCGCCCCGCTCGCCTCGGAACGCACGCTCATCCTGGTGGACGGGCCCGGGCACGGCCGCAGCGGGCGGCCGCCCGCGGACTTCACCCTCGAGGACTGCGCGGACGCGGCGGCCCAGGTGCTCACCGCGTACGGCATCGCCTCCGTCGACTGGGTGGGCAGCGCCTGGGGCGGCCACGTGGGCCTGGTGTTCGGCGCCCGCCACCCCCGGCTGTGCCGCAGCGTCGTCGCCGTCGCCACCCCCGTGACCGGGCTCGGCGCGGCGGAGCGGGCGCAGACCCGGGTGCTCGCCGCGGTCTACCGGCTCGTCGGGCCCCGCCGCCCGCTGGTGGGCGCGGTCACCGATGTCCTGCTCTCCCCGGACTCGCGCCGCACGGACCCGGAGGCGCGCCGGATCGTCGGTGAGGGCCTGCGCCGGGCCGACCGCGTCGGCATGCACCGCGCGATGCACGCCATGATGCTGCGCCGCCCCGACATCGGGGCGCTGCTGCCGCTGATCGAGGCTCCCACGCTGCTCCTGGCGGGCGGCGAGGACGCGATGTGGTCGCCGGAGGACGCCGCCCGGGCCGCGCGGGCGCTGCGGGACGGCCGCAGCGCGGTCGTCGGTGGCGCGCACCGCCTCCCGGCACTGGAGCGGCCCGACGAGGTCGTGGCGCGGCTGCGGGCCTTCTGGGCGCGGACGGCGGCGGCGCGACCGGTGTTCTGAGCCGGCCGGACCCGGCGTACGGCGCCCCTCCCCGCACCGTGGAGCGCCGGAGAACACGCACCTCATCCCATCCCTACCCCACTGCGACCCATCGCACCCCACGCACCGCACGTACAACACGTACAAGGAGAGGCACATGTCGAACCCCGACTTCGGCGTTCTGGACGTCCGCTACCGGAACCACGAGGCCGTGGCCCTGCCGGGCGGCGGAGAGCTGTACTACGAGGACAGCGGCGACGGCACGGGCCCCGCGCTCACCTTCGTCAACAACTTCTACATCGTCAGCCCGATTTGGCGGAACTTCACGCAGGAGCTGGCGGAAGACTTCCGACTCGTCACCTACGACCTGCGCAACCAGGGCGCCTCCAGCCCGGGGAGCGGGCCCGTCACCTTCCGGGACCACGTCGAGGACCTGCGGCGGCTCCTGGACCACCTGGGGATCGACCGGACGTATCTCGTGGGCACGTCCATCTCCACGCTGATCGCCCGTGAGTTCGCGCTGGCTCACCCGGAGCGGGTGGCCGGCCTGGTGCTGATCGGTCCGGCGTTCTCCCCCAACGGGACCCTGCGCCGGATACTGCTGAGCCGGCACTGGCTGGCGACGCTGGAGAACGGCGGCACCACTCGGCTGTTCGATCTGCTCTACCCGCTGGTCTTCCCGGACCAGCTGGTGCACAGCGGCGGCAAGGCCGCCTATCTCGCGCTGCGCGACAACTTCCTCGCGCTGCTCTCCAAGAGTTCGATCGCCGAGAATCTGCGCGCGTCGCTGGAGGTCGAGGACGACCCCGAGCAGCTCGGCCGGCTCACCGCCCCCACGCTGATCATCAACGGTGACGGCGACTTCGCGTGGAGCGAGTCGGTGGTCGAGGACGCCCTCGCCCGCATTCCGGACTCCCGGGCGGTGACGCTGCCGCGGGCCGGTCACGTGCCGTTCTTCGACGACCCGGAGGGGTTCCAGCGGGCGACCGCCCGGTTCGTGCGGGAGTGCGAGCGGCCGGCCCTCGCGGCCTAGAGCGCGGCGCGGGAAGCCGGGCGGACGGCGCGGCGCCGGGACCCGGCGCGAGCAGAGCGGAACCGGAAAGCGGAAGAGAGCGGGAGAGCGGGAGAGGACGTTTTCATGACCACACATCTGGTGACGGGAGCCACCGGCTTCGTCGGCGGAGCCATCACACTGGAGCTGCTGGCGCGCACGGACCACACCGTCCTGGCCCTGGTGCGCGGCCGGAGCCCGGCGGACGCCCGGCGGCGTGTGCGCGAGGCGCTGGCCTCGATGGCCGTGGGCTACGGCCGCGCGGACCTGCTGGGCGCCATCGGCGAGCGTGTCGAGGCCGTGCCCGGCGACATCTCACGGCCCGGCTGTGGGGTCGACGCCGCCGCCCTGCCGGCCGTCGACGAGGTGTGGCACTCCGCCGCCTCGCTCCGGTACGAGGAGGAGCACCGCGCCGAGATCGAGGCGCTCAACATCGGCGGCACCGAGCAGGTGCTGCGCCTGGCCCGCGCGGCGGGAGCGGCGTCCTTCACCTACATCAGCACGGCCTATGTGGCCGGCGCCCGCGCGGGCACCGTCCTGGAGGAGCCGGTGCACGACCCGGCCCTCGCCAACAACTGCTACGAGGAGTCCAAGATCAGGGCCGAGGCCCTGGTGACGGCCGCCGCCGGGGACTTCCGGGTGCGCGTCATGCGTCCGACGATCGTGGTGGGCCACCGTGTGACGCGGCACGGGGTGAACTGGTCGGGCCTGTACGGATTCGCCCGCCAGGTCCTGTCGTTCCATCGGGCGGCACAGCAAAAGGTCGGCACATTTCTGTCCCATGCGCGAGTGCGACTGGTGGCCGATCCGACGGTTCGGGCGAATCTCGTGCCCGTCGATGTCGTGGCGCGCAATGCGGTGACCATAGCGCTCTCCGATTCCTCGGAGACCTATTTCCATCTGGCGAATTCCGGTTGTCCCACGATCAAGGACGTCATCACCGTCATCATGTCGCTGACCGGGCTCCGGGAGCCGCTCTGGGTGCCGGACAAGGACGGCTTCACCATGCTCGACGAAACGCTGGACAAGGGAATGGACTTCTACCGGTCCTATCTCAGGAACGACAAGACATTCGATCTGTCCCACACCCGCGCGGTGTGCGGGGAGGACTCCTCGTACGCGCCCATGGACCGGGACGAGATCACCGCGTACGTGCTGCGCTACCTGCGCGGCCGGAGCGGGTTCACCGAGGGCGCGGGCCCGGTGCGCACCCTGCACCCGGTCGTGCTCTGACCGGGGCCCGCGCGCCCTCCCCCACACGCACCGAACCGGCATCGGAGACATCATGCACGACAAGCACGTGGTGGCAGCGGAGTTGAGCGCGATCTGGACGTCCGTGGTGGGCGCGCCGCCGCCGCTCGACGACCCGGCCGCCCGCACCGGCTCCCTCTGGAACCTGGGGCTGACCTCCGCGGGTTTCGTCCGCCTGCTGACCGCGATCGAGGACGCCTTCGCCCTCGTCTGGGATTTGGACGACTCCGTCGACGCCGTCTCGTCCTTCGACCGTCTGCTCGACCATGTCGCCGAGCACGCCGGACGGCTGCCGGGCGCCGCCGCCGGAGCGGCGTCCGGGAGGCCGTGATGGCGCGTTCGGTCCGCGGGGCGCTGGCCCTGCCGACGGCGCCCGCGCTGGCCGCGCGCCGGCACGGCCGGGTGCCGATCCTGCTGGACACCCCGCTCGATCTCTTCCCCGAGGCCGGTCCGGCTCTCGACTACGTCCGCCTGGCGGAGCTGGTCGAGAGCGCGGCGCGGCTGCTGGCCGGGGCCGGGATCGGGCCGGGGAGCCGGGTGATGGTGGTCAAGCGCCCCTCCTTCGACGTCCCGCTGCTCGCGTTCGCCTGTGCGCGGATCGGCGCCGTGCCGGTGCTCGTCCACCCCGGGGTGGGCCGGCGGAGTCTGCCGGTGCTCGTCGAGCGGGCCCGCCCGGAGGCGATCGTCACGGACGCCTGCGCGGACTCGGTGGCCGCGCTCGCCGATCTGCCGGCCGGCGGCCCGCCGCGCTGGTCCGTGGGGGCGGCGGCCGTGCCCGGGGCGCGCGCCCTGCGTGGCGTGCGCGCGGCGGTCGGGCTGCCGCCCGCCGCCGTACCGTTCCGGCAGGCGCCGCAGCTCGTCACCCACACCTCCGGCACCACGGGTGTGCCCAAGCTCGTCCTGCAGAGCGCGGCCACGTTCGCCGGCCAGTGCGGGCCGCAGGCCGTCATCGGCCGGCTGCTGCGGGCCCGCGACCCGTATCTGGTGTGCCTGTCCCCAGTGCACGTCCGTACCGTCGCCGCCGTCGTGGCGACCCTGGCCCTCGGCGTTCCGCTGGGCTTCCTGACCGATCCCGCGCCGGCGAACGCCGCCCGGATGCTCGGCCTCGTGCGGCCCGGGTTCGTGGAGACGGTGCCGAACGCCTTCATCCGCTGGGAGGAGATCGCCGACGGGCGGCCCGATCTGCTGGCGTCCGTGCGCATGTTCCTGAGCACCTTCGACGCGGCGCACCCGCGGACGGTGCGCACCCTGCTCGCCGCGGGCCGGCCCGGGGCCCGCTACGTCCAGATCTACGGCCAGTCGGAGACCGGGCCGGTGGCCATGCGGTTCCACCGGCGGGCGGCGGGGCTCCTCGCGCGGCGCGGCGGGGCCTGCGCGAACGGCCGCTGCGTAGGCCGGCCGATCCCCGGCCACTCCCGGGTGCGGATCGGCGGCGCGGACGGAGCGCCGCGTGCCCCGCGCGGGACCCCGGGTCCGATCCTCGCCAAGTCCTGGGCGACCACCCCGCGCTATCTCGGCACGCCCGACCAGCGGGTCGACGGCTGGTGGGCGATGGGCGACTTCGGGGCCCTGTCGGCGCGCGGGTGTCTGCATCTCTACGACCGGATCGCCGATCGCGAGCCGGGGGTGGAGAGCCTGCTCGCGCTGGAGGACACCCTCCTCGACCGCGCACCGCGGCTGACCGAGGCGGTCCTCGTGCCGATGCCCGGCGGGCCGCCGGTGCCGCTGGTGTGCACCCGGGGGGACGTGCCGCTGGAGGAGGGTCTCTGGCGCGCCGCCGTCGCCGGGCTGCCGCCGCTGGCGCCCCCGGTGCAGTGCCGCTGGGACGACATCCCGCACACCGCGACCTGGAAGGTCAAGCGCGCGGAGGCGGCCGAACGGCTCGCGTCCGGCCGCCTGATGTCGATCACCGCCGGTGGACCGGGCGGCCCCCAGGGCGCCGGTCCGCTCCGAACCGACCGGAAGGGCCCCTCATGACCGTACGCTCGCCCCGGCCCGACTCCCCCGCCGAGGCGCGGCGGCACTGGCGGGAGGCGGTGGCCCGGCTGCGGCCCGTGCCCGCCGCGTACCGCCGTCCCGCGCTCGACACGGCGGAGGCGGCCAAGCAGCTCGGCTGCGAACGAGCCCTGGTCGAGGAGCTCGTCGCCGAGGGCCTGCCGGCCACCGCGACGGAGCGGGGGCCGCTGCTGGACTACCACGACGTGATGAACCTGGGGCTCGCCTCCGGCCTGGGCGGCTCCCTCGCCGAGCAGGCCGAGCGCCGCTGCATGCGGATGGCCACCGGTCGGGTCGCGGACTGGCTGCTCGAGCGCACCTGGCGCATCCGGCTCGGCGCGCCCTGCACCGCGCCCGGCTGCGCCGGTGCCCGGCCGGCGCCACCCGCCCCCGAACTCCTCGGGGGGCGGCTGCTGGAGTACACGCCCTCGGACGGCGTGCCCCACGAGGCGACCGCCGTGGTCGTCACCCGGGGCAGGCTCGACGCGCCCAGGACGGCCGCCGTGCGGGAGATCCACGACACCCTGCTGACTGAGCTGACCTCGGGTGCCTACCAGTTCGGCTGGCTGCCCCGGGCGCTGCGCGCCGCACCGGCCGAGGCGGCCGGCCACCGCATGGTGGACTGCGTGGTGGCGGCCTGGCTGATGCGGCGGTGGGCCGAGGCCGCGGGCCTGCCGGCGCGCACCCGCAAGGGCTATCTGCTGGGCCTGGTGGGCGTGGAGCACGCGTGGACCGAGGTGCTGGAGGAGGGGCGCTGGCTGGCGCTCGACCCGGTGCTGGCGTTCCTGGCCCGGCGCCGGCCCCCCAGCAGCCCCGAGTTCACCGACTTCTGCCGGGGCTCGGTCCACAACCGGCTGCTCGCCTGGCCGAGCGCCGCCGAGGAGCCGATCACCGAGCACCGCTGCGCCGCCGGCGGGCACCTCGCGCACAGCTGCCATCACATCCCGTCCACCGCGCCCACGTCCCACGCCGCGCGCGGCGCCGTCCGGACGCCTTCCGGCTGACGCGGCGACCGACCCGCCCAAGGGAGTGCCATGCTCCGAGAACTCGCCGCCCTGGCCATCGGGCGCCACAAGCTGGTGCTCGCGGTGACCCTGTTCCTCTGTGTGCTCGGCGGTGCCGTCGGCGCCGGCGTGGGCGACAAGCTCTCCGCCGGCGGCTACGACGTGCCGGGCGCCGAGTCCACCGCCGCTGCCGCCGCGCTGACCGGCGCGTTCGGCACCGGCGAGCCCAACCTCGTACTCCTCGTCGCCACTCCGGACGGCCCGGACGACCCCGGCACGGCAGCGAAGGGCGCGGCGCTGACCGAGGCCCTGGCCGGGGAGCCGGGCGTCGGCGAGGCGGTGTCCTACTGGTCCTCCGGGCGCCCGGCGGCCCTGCGCGCCGCCGACGGGGACTCCGCCCTCGTCCTGGCCCATCTGCCGGGCGACGAGGACGAGGTCGACCGCGCCCTGGGGGAGCTGCTGCCCCGCTACGAGCGGGGGCACGCCGGCCTGGAGGTCACCGTCGGCGGTCGGGCCGCCGCGTACCGGGAGCTCACCGAGCAGACCACGAAGGATCTCGCGCTCGCCGAGATGCTGGTGCTGCCCCTGGTGCTGCTCCTGCTGGTGTTCGTCTTCCGGGGGGTGGTCGCCGCGCTGCTGCCGCTGGCGCTGGGGGTCGTCGCCGTCGTGGGCACCCTGGCGGTGCTGCGGGGGCTGGTCGCGCTCACCGATGTCTCGGTGTTCGCGATGAACCTCACCACGGCCCTCGGGCTCGGCCTGGGCATCGACTACAGCCTGTTCGTGGTCAGTCGGTTCCGGGAGGAGCTCGGGCGGGGCGCGGACGTGCCCGAGGCCATCACGACCAGTCTGCGCACCGCCGGCCGGACCGTGCTGTTCTCCGCGCTGACGGTGGCCCTGTCGCTGTCCGCGCTGCTGATCTTCCCCATGTACTTCCTGCGCTCCTTCGCCTACGCCGGCATCGCGGTGGTGGCGTTCGCCGCGCTCTCCGCGCTCGTGGTGCTGCCCGCGCTGCTGGCGGTCCTGGGACACCGGGTCAACGCCTGGTCCTTCGGCCGGCGCCGGGCCGCGAAGCCGGTGGAGAGCGGCTTCTGGCACCGCCTGGCCACGCTGGTGATGCGCCGTCCGATCCCCCTGGCCACGGCCGTGGTCGCGGTGCTCGTCCTGCTGCTCACCCCGTTCCTCGGCATCAGATTCGGCCTCGCCGACGAGCGGGGGCTGCCCGCGGACAAGGCGGCGCACCGGGTCGGCACGGCCCTGGCGGAGGGCTACTCCGCGCACGAGATGGCGCCCCTGCTCGTCGTCGCCGAGCGGATCGGGGACCCGGCGGGGCGGCGCAACGAGATCGACACCTACGCGCTGCGGCTGTCCCGGCTGCCGGACGTGGCCCGGGTCGACGCGCTCACCGGCTCCTACGCGGCGGGCGAGCGGATCGCTCCGCCCGGTGCGGCCTCCGAGCGGTACGCGGCGCCCGGCGGCACCTGGCTCTCGGTGGTCCCCTCGGTGGACTCCTACAGCGACGCCGGGCAGCGCCTGGTGGGCGGGGTGCGCGCGGCGGACGCGCCGTTCGCGGTGCGGGTGGGCGGCGCGGCCGCCTCGTTCAAGGACACCATGGGGGCGCTCGGCGACCGGCTGCCGTACGGGCTGCTGATCGTCGCGGTGAGCATCGCCGTCCTGCTCTTCCTGCTGAGCGGCAGCGTGATCGTGCCGCTCAAGGCCCTGGTGCTCAACCTCCTGAGCCTCTGCGCCACCTTCGGCTCCATGGTGTGGGTCTTCCAAGAGGGGCATCTGCGCTGGCTGGTGGGGGACTTCACGGTCACCGGCACCACGGTGGCCACCAACCCGATCATGATGTTCTGCGTGGCGTTCGGGCTCGCCATGGACTACGAGGTGTTCCTGCTCTCCAGGATCAAGGAGGAGTACGAGCTCTCGGGCGACAACACCCGGGCGGTGGCCCGCGGCCTGGAGCGCACCGGCGCTCTGGTGACCGCGGCGGCCGGGCTGATGGCCGTCGTCTTCCTCGCCTTCCTCACCTCCGGCGTCACCTATATGAAGATGCTCGGCTTCGGCCTGGCGGTGGCCGTGCTGATCGACGCCACGCTGGTGCGCGGGGTGCTGGTGCCCGCGTTCATGCGGCTGGCGGGCCGTTGGAACTGGTACGCGCCCGCCGCCCTGGCCCGTGCGCACGCGCGCTGGGGCCTGCGGGAGGGCGACACCGCTCCCGTGCCCCCGCCCACCGCCGTACCCCTGCCGCCCTCCGGG